>JANLSK010000130.1:0-21562 GCA_031362415.1 Actinomycetes bacterium
GCGATCGCGCACCGTGGCGGCAGCCTCGAACACCTCGCGGTAGCCCTTCTCGACCACGAGGCGACCCACGAGACCGATGACAACGTCGTCGGGACCGGCGCCCCACTCGGTGCGGAGCTTGAGCGTCCGGGCCCGGTCGAGACGCCCGGGATCGAAGCGACGGAGGTCGACGCCGTTGCCGAGCAAAACGAGCTTGTCGCGGTCGATCCCGAGCCGCGTGAGAACCGCGATGTCTTCGGGGTTCTGGACGAGCTCGGCCCCCGAGCACGTGGCCGCCAGCCGTTCCAGCCCGTAGACCACGGCCCGCTTGGCCATCGGATCGTCGGGGAGGGCGTACAGGCCGTGGACCGTGTTGACGATCGCAGGCACCCGGGCGATGCGCGCTGCCAGCCGCCCGTACACGCCCGGCTTGGGGTTGTGCGTGTGCACGATGTCGGGTCGGAGTTCACGGAAGCGTTGCACCAGCTCGACGAGCGCCCGGGCATCCTCTCCCGGCGCCATTGCCCGGGTGGCGTGCTTCAGGGGAACGTGCCTGATGCCGGCGGCCTCGAGCCCGGCGACGTACGGGCCCGGCGCCGACAGGCCGATCACCTCGTAGCCAGCGTCCTTGAACGCCGCAAGCTGGGGGCCGAGCAGGAGTTGGAGGCTCATGTCGGTGGTGGTGACGTGAACCAGTCGGGGGGCTCGGCTCACGTGGTGCGCCCCGCGTAGCGCCGCCGGTTGAGCCGGTCGCGCACGGAGTCCTCGAGACCGAGCCCGCCGGCGAGCTTGCGCTCGAACCAGGCCATCCCGTCGGAGCGTTGGATGGGCGAGCGGGCCAGACGATGAGGATCGGTCGAGCCGTAGCGGTTCGGACGGGTACCGGCGAGCGACGCGCTCCGGAAGCGCTCCTTCACGAGCCGCTCGGTGGCCGGGGAACCCAACACCGCCTTGGGGTAGGCGAAGTGCGTCGGACCTCTGCCGATGCGTTCGCCGATGAGCTCGATGGAGCGGTCGAGATCGGCCTCGGCGTCGGCGACGGCCGCCCGATCGAGCAGGAGATGGGTGTGCGTGTGCGAGCCGATCTGCACCAGGCCCGTGGAGCAGGCGTCGCGCAGCCCGGCCCACGACGCCGGACGGCCGTCGTGGTCGAACGACACGCCCCGCTCGATGAAGTCGGTGGCCACATACATGAGGGCAGGAATGCCATGGCGCACAAGGATCGGGACAGCCACGTCGACGAAGTCGGCCGTGCCATCGTCGAACGTGACCACGACCGGATCGCGGCCTCGTGAGCCGGAGGCCCCGCCGGGGCGATCGTCCGCATCACGAGCGCCAAGGGCGTCGACGGAGTCGTCGATGCTCGCCGCCCGTCCGCTGGCTGCGAGCACGGCCATCTGACGATCGAAGACCTCGGCCGCGAGCTCCATCTCCAGGGAGGATCCCGCGCCGACGCGGTGGTAGATGAGCACCACGACCCCAGGCGCGGGACGCTTCACGAGATCGACCCCGGCCGAGGCGGCCTTCATCCCCTGAGCGAGGAACCGCCGCATCATCGGTGATCGCCCCGACCAGGACCCCGACCGCTGCTGCGACCGTTGAGCGACGCCGACGCCGATGTCGCCGACCCCACGCCCACCAAACGATCGTTTGATAGAGGCGCCGGTGATCCGGAAGCACGCTCCGCACCCGAGCTTTCGGAGGGGGCTGCGACCCATCGCACCTGCCCGCGCTGTCGCGGACCGTGCCGCTGCCGCTCGGCGGCCAGCTCGTCGATCTGCCCCTTGCTCTGGCGACAGAACAACACGAAGAACGCCGGGAGAGCGAGCGAACGTTGGCGCACCAAGAGACCGAAGTTGCCGAACGACGAAAAGACGGCGCCGTACATGATCACGGCGAGGAGGCAGAACAACAGGAACGGCTCCTTCCTGAGGTTCCGCACCGACGCGCCGAGCGAGCGGATGCGCAACAGCGCTGCTCCGAGGATGATGGAGTTCTCGAGTGCAGAGATGGCCATGAACCCTGAGCTCGCCTCGTACGGCAGGGGACGGAACAACACCGTGAAGAGGCTCATCGGCAGTGAACCCACCGAGAGTTGAGGAGGTGGCGTGTCGAACTGCGACCCTCCCGAGTCGTTGCGTCCGCTCTGGACGGCCAGCCGATCCTCGATCGACGACTTGCTGATACCCCCCTGGATGTCGAGGAACTCGGCTGCGCTCTGGACGAACACCGCCGAGGCCCCGAGAACGACCACGATCCCCACGAGGCGGGTGAGCCCGGGCGCGACCATCGGACGGTCGGAGCGGAGCCGGCCGAAGAGGTACGCCACCGAGAGCCCGATCCCGAAGATCGCGGTGAGGTGCGGCCGCACCACGTTCACCAGCAACGCTGCGGGAGCGAGAACCAGCACGGCGGGGAGGGGACGACGGCGCAACAGCAGCGACGATCCGTAGGCCATCCCGCCCAGGCCCAGGTTCATCAGCGCTTCCTTGCCGATCGAGCTCGGCCAGAAGGCGATGCTGGGCAAGAACATGACGATCCCCAGGAACATGCGCTTGTTCAGGCTGGGGATGCTGTCGGCGGCCGCCCGGAACCACAGGTACGAGCCCCAGTAGGCGGCATAGCCGTAGACCAGGAAGCCACCGATGATGGTGGGGCCCCCCGTGCCCACGTACAGGATCCCCGTGAGGTATCGCACGAAGTTCGTCTGGCTGGCGTCGGCGAGCTGGGGGCGTTCGTATCCGTTGAGGACGGCTTCCGACCAGCGCCGACCAAAGCTGTCGTACTGGGCGGCATCGCCAACCCCGCCATACCCGACCTTGAGGGTGAGGTACCGGAGGAAGCTGCAGATCAGCTTGAAGACGAGTCCGGCGAGCAACAACTTGTAGAGGTAGGGCTCGTCAGGATGGCGACGCTTGAGCCACGACAGGGCCGGCAGCCCCAACACCACGAGCAGGGGCACCACGGTGACGGCCGAATAGGAGCCGGGCTTGCCGTTGACGATTCCCCGAGCGATCACCAAGACGACGCCGAAGAGCGCGCACAGCCCCAGGATCACGACGGGGCGGAAGTCGGGGCGACGACGGCTCGGGCGGTACGCCACACCGATCTGGGACGCGATCTGGCCCGGCGAGCTGAACGTCGTCATGCGCCTGCACCTCCACCGGCGGACGGCGCGGACGGCGCGGGCGGCGCTGACGGCGCAGGCGTGGAGGCCGCGCCACCCCGGGCCCGCGACGCGAGCGTGCGCCACCGGGTGAGATACAGGCTCGCCCATCCACCTGGGCCCTGGACATGGCGGAGGTACGACGGAGCGGGAACGACCAACGCCCGGGCGAACTCCACCCGCCGTCGCCACGATCCGTCACGGAGCTCCGAAAGTCGCAGCGCGGCCGAACGACGAGCGGGGCTCAGGCAGGCCGCAAGCAGTTGACGCTCCCGCTCGCTGGCCGACGCTGAGCGACCCTCGGCCCAGCCACCGAGACCATGGGGAAGCGTCATCCCGAAGATCCGTTCGACCCGTCGCATGCACTCGGCCACCAACAGGCCCACGCCCCACTGCTCGGCGGTGGCCAGCATCCGCTGCGGATCGACGGGAGCGGTGACGACGATCTGGGCCACGTCACGCAGCGCGATGGGACGGGTGAAGCCATGGCCCACGGCGCCGTGAAGCGCCGCCTCGATCAGGTGATGCTCCCAGCTCGGAGCCCGGAACGAGAGCGCGCCGGCCCTGATCTCCACGGCCTCGGCGAGGATCTCGCCGGTCGGGATCGACCGCTCGAGTGGGCCGGGGACGAGCGTACGGTGGAGATCGACGCTCAGGCCGGACGGGTGGGTGAGGCACATGGCCTTGGCCACGAGCTCCACGTACCTCGGTGTGGGATCGGGCCACGGACGACGGTACCCGAGCGCGGCGAGCCCCTCGATGACCGTTTTCATCGAACGCGGCGCCACGAGAACGTCGAGATCGGTGAACAGCCGTTCGGCCGGATCGCCATACACGCCATGGGCGAAGGCCGGACCTTTGAGCACCACGGCGCTGGCATCGGCCATGACGTCGTGGAGCCGGACCAGCTCGACCTCGTGACGGAGCGATCGGACGAGCATCGGCTCGTGCAGGCCCACGAGCATGGCGGCCTCGTCGCGGTCGAGGTCAACGAGGCCCGACTCGGCCGCTCGTACGAGCAGACCGCTGAGGCCCTCGGCGGCCACCCGCTCGATGCGCTGGCCCCACCCGGTGCGCGGGAGCTCGATCGACGCGCCCGGCAAACCGACGCCGGCCAGCGTCTCCAGCGTCTCCAGTGTCTCCAGCGTCTCCAGCCCCTCGGGCCGACCGTCGTTGGGGCTCCGGGCGTCGAGTCCGAGACCGTCCGGGCCAGCAGAGCGCGTGGACTCCAGCGGACCGCCGGCGGTCATCGCGCCACCGCCACGCCGAGATCGCACAGGTGCCGGGCCGCCAGGGCCACGTCGCGCAGCACCACTTCGGGGTCGGCGCCGAGGCGCTTGGTGAGCGTGTCGGCGATCGCTCCGAGCGAACGCTCGCCGTCGATGAGGTCCCAGATCAGCGGCCCGGTCGCGTCGAGGCGTATCGGCTCGAGCGAGGGTCCGCAGCGGGCGATGATCACCGAGCCCCCAGGGGTACGACGGAACGCCACCGCCGCCGACACGAGCACGGTGGCGGGCTCGATCTTCAGCGGTTCCTTGGTGTCCAGGCTTGCACCCGCGCCGATCGAGGAGGCAATGACGGCGTCGCTACGGCCGAGCAGGGAGTCGATCGTCTGCTGCCAGCTCCGAGCCCCGGCCTGGAGGGTGAACCGCTGGAGGCAGCGCTGGCGCGCCGCTGCGCCCATCCGCTGACGCAGAGCAGGATCGGCGACCAGCTCAGCCACCCGTGCCGCCAGGGCCGAGCGGTCGTGGAGCCCCACGACAAAGCCGGTCTCGCCGTCGTGTACCACGGTCCGGGCACCCGAGACCTCGGTGGTGACCACCGGGAGCCCGCACAGGCCCGCCTCGATGAGCACGCCGGGCATGCCCTCGCTCACGCTGGTGAACGCCAGGATGTCGCTATCGACCAGGAGCTGCGCCACGTCGGAGCGGCGACCCATGAGCTCGATGCCCAGCGACTCGCACTCCGTACGCAGGCTGCCTTCGAGTGGACCGTCGCCGATCATCCGGGCGCCGAGACCGGCGTGGCCCTGCTCCCGGAGTTGGCGCACCACGTGGATGAACCAGTCGGGACGCTTGCCCTCGTTGAGGTTCCCGACCCACACCAGCATCAGCTCGTCGGGGACGGCGTCCGAGGCCTCGGCTCCCGTCGAGTCGCGCGGCCGGTATTGCTCGGGATCGCGCCCGTTCGGGATGACGGCGATCCGATCGCCGCTGAGCCCGAACAGGGCCCGGGCCTCGGTCGCGAGCTCGTCGGCCACGCACACCACGAGGTCGACGCGCTTCATCAGGAGCCGGTAGAGGCGGCGCTGGGCGCTGGAGCGGACGTCGCCGCTCGATTCGCCGATCTTGAGGTACACCAACCGCTGGCCCCGCCGCTTGGCGAGGGCTGCGTACTTCAACGGCTCGCCCCCATGCGCCACGACCACGTCGGGCCGCAGGCGCCGCTGGGTGCGGGCCAGCGCGACGACGGCTCGAGGGTCGAGACCCCGTTGGCGGGCCCGACCGGGCGCGATGGCGAGGCAGATGTCGGCGTCGAGGATCGCAGACTCCGACCCGAAGATCGTGAGCGTGCGGTGCTCGTCGGGACGGCCGTCGAGCGCGTCGCGGAGCGCGCCGGCGTAGGTCTGGGCCCCCCGGGCGAGATCGAGCGGCAGGATGTGCAGGACGTGAGCGGGCGAGCGGGCGGTAGCCATGGCGACGGTGGCGGACGAGCGCGCCGGTCAGGCCCCCGTCGACATCACGACAGCAACGCCGAGCGCGTCGACCCCGGTGAGAGCCAGACGCTCGTGGGCCGCCACGGCCGAGTCCTCGGCGGTGATCCCGCTCTCGAGCACCCACAGCACGGCACCGGCCTCACGGGCCAGCACGGCGGCGTCGGCATCGTCGACCATGGAGTGCCCGAGCACGATGGCCACGTCGGGACGGTTGCCACCGGGGGTGGGCGGAGCTTCGAGGGCCCGGAGCAACGCAGCCACGGCCCGGGGTTGGGCGTTGGTGCGATACAGGCCCGGGGGCAGGACCCACAGCGATGCCAGACCGGGCGCGGGTTGGAGCGCCGCGCCGACCTCGCCGTTGATCGAGCCCATCCGGGCCTGCTCGAGGATCTCGGCATAGCCCTCGGCGTTGGCCATGGCCAGGTTCCCGAGTTGGAGGAGCTGCGCCGGGTCGGTGGCCACGAGCACGACGGTGTGGCCCATCTCGGCGAGGCACACGGCCAGGTTGGTGCCCACCCGGGCGATCTCGACGGTCGGCTCGGGCGAGGTGACGAAGATCCGCTTGGGGATCGTCCCCATGGCGTCGATGGTTGCCGCGAGCGACCGGAACTGCCGGACCCGGTTGCCCGCTCGGGGATCGAGCGCTACCGGGGCTCGTTCGGTCCGGCGCCGTTTGGTGATGATGCCCAACACGGGTGCGTGCATCACGTGGGCCGCGTCGGACGGCTCGGTCACCGAGTGGTCGAGCTTGGCCAGCATGAGCGCCCCGCCGATACCCACCACGATCGCCAGTGCGAGCAGCGCCCCGATGGGAATGAACACCGAGAGCGAGTCGGTAGCGTCGATCTGGATGGCGGCGGTTTGGCCTCCGGGCTGGTCGGTGGGCGGGCCGATGATCGATGCCCCGGTCGCCGCCACCAGCTCCAGCTCCTGCTCCCGAGCCAGCGCGTCGAGGCCCTCGAACAACGTCCGGATCTGAGGAGTGATCTCCTTCCCGGTGACGCTGGACAGGGGCGCGCCGCCGCGCACTTACGGCGGGGCTGCGGTTCGCGGCGTCGCGGGGTCATAGAGAACGGCTGGCGTGACGACAGGCGCGGGAATGATCACGTTGAGCGGGTAGATGAAGCCACCGCTATCGTCGACGTCGAGCACGTCTTCGAGCTTCATGGTGGTCTGCTGTTCGAGGTTCGCGATCTCCTCGTCGATGCGATCGAGCGCATCGCGTGCGTCGGCCACCCTCTGGTTGACCGCCAGGTCCAATGCCGCCGCCCGTTGCTCGATGTACTCGTTGCCGATGCGCGTGGCCACGTCGAAGGCCGTCGCAGGGTCGTTGGCGTCGACCTGGAAGCTGATCCCGGTGTCGCCACCGCCACCCTCGTCGTTGCCGTTGGGCAGGCGCCGGATGGTCGTGAGCACGTAGTTGGCGTCATCGACGCCAGCGGCGCTCTCGACGGTGTCGGAGAGCACGTACGTGAGGTTCCCGGCCGGGTCGGACACGACCTGGAGCAACAACTCGGGTGGCGGCGCGGTGATGTCGGTGACCGCGACCTGGAAGGTGGAGCGGAACCGGGGCGCCTTCTCCTCGTGGGTGGCCAGCACGAAGGTGATGGCCAGCATCGCCAGCAGGAACACGACGATCGGCACGCGACGGTGCCGTTTCAGCGCATACAGGAATTCTTCGAGGCCCATACGTGTGCGTCCCGGAATCGACCGCCCCCCGTGCGAACTGGGGCGAAGAGCGTGCTTTCGGACAAGAGTCAGCCAGCCTACCGGACGTGACCGACCCCCAGGTCCCGCCCCCAGGGAGTCCCATCGGCACGTGGCGACACCGCTGAAGGCCTTGTTGATCGCCGACCACAGCGCGGATCGAGGCCCCTCGCGGGGCGGATAGCGTGGTTTCGTCCAGCGGCCTGAACGGCTGTCCCTCTGAGCTCTCGGAGCCCACCCATGCAGGTCCTCGTCACCGGCGGTGCCGGATTCATTGGTTCGAGCATCGCCGCAGCGCTGATCGACACCGGTCACTCGGTGGTCGTGTTCGACGACTTCAGCTCCGGCTACCGCGAGAACGTGCACCCGGCCGTTCGGGTGGTCGAGGGCGACATCGCCAACGACGAGTTGGTTCGCGAGGCGGCGCGAGGGTGCGAGGTGATCATCCACCAGGCCGCGCACCGGGCCGTGTTCCGGTCGGTCGAGCATCCCCTCGCCACCGACCGGGCCAACGTGGCGGGCACCCTCGCCGTCCTCCAGGCAGCGCGAGAGGTGGGGGTACGGAGGGTCGTCTCGGCCTCGTCGAGCTCCGTCTACGGCGGTGCCGACATCATGCCCACGCCCGAGTCGGCGCCGCTGGTGCCCCGATCGCCCTATGCCGTGAGCAAGCTGACTGGTGAGCACTACGCCCGGGTCTTCAGCGAGCTCTTCGAGCTGGAAACGGTGGCGTTGCGGTACTTCAACGTCTACGGCCCCCGGCAGCGCCCCGATTCCATGTACGCCGCCGTGATCCCCCTGTTCATCGAGGCGCTCCGGCGCGGCGACCGGCCCGAGGTGCACGGCGATGGGCTCCAGTCGCGCGATTTCACGTACATCACCGACGTGGTGGCAGCGAACATCAGGGCGGCCACCGCACCGGCCGCGGGCTGCACGGGCAAGGCCTACAACGTCGCAGGAGGCGCCGCCCACAGCCTGATGGACCTGCTGGCCATCCTCGGTGAGGTGCTCGGCGTCACGCCCGATCCCATCCACACCGCCAGCCGTCCCGGCGATGTGCGCCACTCCAAAGCCGACTGCAGCGCGGCCGAACGCGACCTCGGACACAAAGCCGAGATCAATTTCGCTGACGGATTGCGCAGAACGGTCGACTGGTTCATCAGCCGCTCGTGAGGCCAGGGTCCACCCTGCGCGCGTCCGGTTGCCCGATGGTCCCGCCCCGCCGCCCATGACCGAACGACAGCGGCGCTCGTCCCCACCACCCAGGAGCCCCCGTATGACCACCCTCTCGGTTCCGCCGTCCACCAGCACCGGTGATGTCGCCGACTCGTTGTTCACCCGTATCACCGAGCGTTCGGCGCGGGTCATCGTTGTCGGGCAGGGCTACGTGGGGCTGCCCATGGCCATGCGCGCTGTCGAGGTGGGGTTCCCGGTCGTGGGCTTCGACGTGTCGGAAGCCAAGATCGCCGCCCTGCGCTCGGGCCGCTCGTACATCGAGGATGTGAGCGACGCCACGATCGCTCAGGCCGTCCGCAGCGGCTATCGGGCCACGAGCGACCACCGTGATCTCCGAGGCTTCGACATCGCCGTCATCAGCGTCCCGACGCCACTGCGTGACGGGATGCCCGATCTGGCCTTCGTCGAGGACGCCGCCCGCGACCTCCGCAACTGGCTCAAGATCGGCTCGCTCGTGATCCTCGAGTCGACCACCTACCCGGGCACGACCGAGGAGCTCGTGAAGCCCATCCTCGAGGAGTCGGGTCTGGTGGCCGGGCGCGACTTCCTGCTCGGGTACTCGCCCGAGCGCATCGACCCGGGCAACACGAAGTACACGTTCGTCAGCACCCCCAAGGTGGTCTCGGGGATCGACGAGGGCTCGCTGCGCTGCGTCGACGCGTTCTACTCGGCCCTGGTCGACACCACCGTTCCCGTTGCCACCACCGGGGAGGCCGAGCTCGTCAAGCTGCTCGAGAACACGTTCCGGCACGTGAACATCGCGCTCGTGAACGAGCTGGCGATGTTCGCCCGCGACCTCGGTGTCGACATCTGGAACGCGATCGACGCCGCGTCCACCAAGCCCTTCGGCTACATGCGTTTCACCCCCGGACCGGGCGTCGGCGGGCACTGCCTCCCGATCGACCCGTCGTACCTGGCGTGGCGGGTGCGGCGCCGCCTGGGCCACACGTTCCGGTTCGTCGAGCTGGCCAACGACGTGAACGAGCACATGCCCGAGTACGTGGCCACCCGGGTGACGGCGATGCTCAACCAGCGATCGATGGCGGTCAAGGGCACACGGATCCTCTTGCTGGGCATGGCCTACAAGTCGGGAACCTCCGACTGGCGCGAATCACCGTCCATCCACGTCGCCGAGCGCCTCCTGTTGTTGGGAGCCGACCTGCGGGCGTGCGAGCCCCACCTCCCGCTCGAGACCGACCTCGGCATCGACGTCCCGCTGGTCGAGTGCACGTCGGAGGAGATCGCCGCCGCCGACCTGGTGATCGTGCTCGTCGACCATCCCGACTTCCCCTACGACGAGCTGTGTGCGCAGGGCACGCTCGTGCTGGACACGAAGGGGAAGATGCGCGGTCGTTCCTTCACCGGTGAGATCCTGTGAGGCGAGTTGGACTACGCCTGTCGCCGTCTAGGTCCTGACGAAGGCCGCACATGCGCATCCTGCACGTCATCGACTCGCTGGCCTCGGCTGGGGGAGCCGAGAACCGGTTCGTCGAGGAGATCATCCGGTTCGACGGCTCCGTCGAGCAGTCGGTGGTCACGCTGTTCGAGCGCGACGACCTCCTCCCCCGGCTTCGCGACGCCGGAATTCCCGTGCGGTGTCTGGGGATGCGCGCCTCGAGTGCCGGGCGGACGTTTCCCCTGGCCGGGCTCAGGTTGGCTCGGATCGTGCGGAGGGAGCGGCCCGACGTCATCCACACGGCCCTGTTCCATGCCGACGCTGCCGGCCAGATCGCGGCGATCCTGACGCGGACGCCGGTGGTGTCGTCGCTCGTGTCGTCGGCTGACGTGGAGTTGCGCGACAAGCGACCGGGAGGTGCTCGGCGCCGAGCGGCGGTCCTCGACGGCATCGCCGACCGCCTGGCGAAGCTCTCGCGGGCCCGGTACCGCTCCGTCTCGCGTTCGGCCGCCCAGACGTTCCTCGAACGGTCGGGTCTGTCGCCCGAGCGGGTGCAGGTGATCCCTCGCGGTGTCGACCTCAAGAGCACGGCCGGGGCGAACCGAGCCGCCTTCGGGATCCCGGCCGATGCCGCACTCATCGTGAACGTGGCCCGACAGGATCCCCGCAAGGGCCTGGTGGAGCTCATCGAGGCGTTCGCCGTCGTTCTCGCCCGGGTGCCCAACGCCCATCTGGCCACGGCCGGGCGCGACGGTCCCGAGACCCCGGCGGTGCGTGAAGCGGTCGCACGACTCGGTCTTGAGGACGCCGTGACGCTGCTCGGGTTCCGCCCCGACGTTGCCCAATTGCTGGCCGCGGCCGACGTGTTCGGGTTCTCCTCGTTCTCCGAGGGGATGCCCGGCGCGGTGTTGGAGGCCATGGCCGCCGGCGTCCCCGTCGTCGCCTTCGACATCGACCCCGTACGAGAGGTGTCCGACGACGGCCGGCTCGTCCGTCTCGTTCCCACCGGCGACGTGAACGCCCTCGCTGAAGCGCTCGTCGACGCGCTCACCGCGGCGGCGGTGGCGCCCGACCCCGATGGGGCCGCTGCCCGATGGGTTCGCCAGCACTACGACGCAGCGGAGGTCGCGCGACGGGTGCAGGCGTACCTCGTCGAGATCGGCTCGGGCTCCCAGGCCCCGTCGAGCCCTTCCCGGGCGGTCGAGACGTCACCGAGCGGGCCGGTCGAGCTGGGCCGGGGAACGCTCGTGATCTCCATCGACCTCGAGATGGAGTGGGGGTACATCCACCACGGCGAGTTCGGCCAGCGGTACGAGGAGCGCGACGAGCGCTCCGCCATCGCCCGCACGCTCGAGGTGTTCGACCGTCACGAGATCTCGGCCACCTGGGCCACGGTCGGGCACCTGTTCCTCGACGGCTGCACAGCGGCGGGGGCCGGGGCCGGCGCCAAGCATCCCGAGATCGACCGTCCCCCCTACCCGTGGATGACCGACGACTGGTTCAGCGCCGACCCGTGCACCACGGCCGCGGCCGCGCCAACCTGGTATGCCCCCGACGTCGTCGAGATGATCCGGGCGTGCCCCACGCACCAGGAGCTGGCCTCGCACTCATTCGCGCACATGATCGCCGGCGATCCGGCCCGCACCGCCGAGAGCTTCGCCGCCGATCTCCGGGCCTGCCAGGCCACGGCCCAGGCATCGGAGCTGGTGCTGCACTCGTTCGTGTACCCCCGCAACTCCATCGGTCACATCGACGAGCTGGGACCCGCCGGGTTCCGGTGCTTCAGGGGCACGTCACCCGACCCGTTCGCGGGCCTGTCCCCGACGACGGCCCGGGTGCTGAAGGTCGCCGACCGGATCCGCCCGCTCCGCCGGAGCGCGGCGTACCCGAGGCGTGTTGGCGACGTCTGGAACATCCCGCAGTCGTTCCTGTTCAACCCCGCCGACCGTTCACACCTCCGGGCCTGGGTGCTCCAGGCCAAGCGGCGTCTGCACCAGGCGTCACGTGAGAGCTCGGTTTTCCACCTCTGGTTCCATCCCCAGAACATCTCGCAAGATCCCGAGGTGGCCCTGGCTGCGCTCGAGACCCTCCTGCGAGAAGCCCGACACCTGATCGACTCGGGTCGGCTCCGGAACCTGACCATGGTCGAGCTCGCCAGCGAGCTCGACGCCCTTCACGACAGCGTCGGCGTTCGCGCCCATGCCTGAGCTTCCGAAGCCTCCCCGGAGGCGGCCGCTCTGTCCGTATGCAGGGTTCTCGTCCTGTTCGTGTGTCGCTAGGATCGGACCGGGTTCGGCCGTTGCGACGGGCCGAGCACCACGTCACTGCGACGCCGTGATCACGCCGTGACGGCCCCGTGCCCGATCACCGAGACGAGCCCAGGAACCACCGACATGGCAGGCGACACCCTCACCAGCCGGATCAGGCACCAGACGCCTCGGATCGTGCGAGCCCCGCTTCGGCGCACCAGGAGAGGACTGCGTCGAGCCACGGTCGGCCTGCGAGCCCTGCCCGACTTCCTCTACATCGGGGGCGCCCGGTGCGGCTCCACATCGATGTGGGAGTATCTGGCCGTGCATCCGCAGGTGCTCCCCGCCCGGCACAAGCAGCTCCTGTACTACGACGTCCAGCACCATCGCGGGCTCGACTGGTACCGCTCCAACTTCCCCTTCCGGGCCCAGCTCGGGCGGGGCCGACGACCCAAGATCACCGGGGAGGCGACGACCTCGTACCTCTTCAACCCGGTGGCTCCCGAACGGGTGGTCGTCGACATCCCCGACGTCAAGCTCATCGTGCAACTCCGTGAGCCCGTCGCTCGCGTGTTCTCGCACTACCGGTTGAACGTGAAGCTGGGCGAGGAGCACCGCAGCTTCGCCGAGGTCGTGAGGAGCGAGCGCCTCGACTTCACCGAGATCTCCGACCTCCTGAGGGCCGGTGACGCCGACGCGGTGCAGGAGGCCCGAGCCCGCTCGATCGTCGCCCGAGGCTTCTACGCCGAGCAGTTGGAGCGCTGGTTCGAACACTTCCCACGAGAGCAGTTCCTCGTCACCCGGTCGGAGGACCTGTTCGAGCGACCGGCCGAGGTGTACGCGGCGACGCTCTCGTTCCTCGGCCTCGAGCCGTTCGACGACGTCGAGTTCACGGTCCACAACGCAACCGAGAAGGGGGTGCTCGACGAGCCCAGCCGCGAGTGGCTGACCGAGCTCTACGAACCTCACAACCGGCGTCTCTTCGAGCTGCTCGGTGCCGAGTTCACGTGGCCGACCTCGGCGCATTGAGCCCCACCGACTCGGCTCCGCCCCAACTGACGGCCGTCAACCGGCCGGCGACCGACGATCCCATGACCTCCCTCGAGTCCCGCTGGGCCAGCCTCCCGCCCGAGAAGCGGGCGCAGCTCGAAGCCGAGCTCGCACGGCGCGCCGCCCAGCGGGCTCGGACCACGCCGATCCCTCGGCGCGATCGAACGCTGCCGGTCCCGCTGTCGTTCTCCCAGCGGGGACTGTGGTTCCTCGACCGTTGGGAGCCGGGCAACGTGGCGTACAACGCTTCGTTGAGCTTCAGGCTCCGGGGGCCACTCGACCTCGCCGTTCTCGACGAAGCGTTCATCGGGCTCGTCGCCCGTCACGAAGCGTTGCGGACCGTGTACCCGTGTGGCGCCGACGGGGAACCCGTCCAGGCACTCCTCGACGCCTATGACGCCACGCCCCGACGCCACGAGACCGAGGACGGACCCGCGCTCGACGCTGCACTGCGGCACGAAGCGCGCCGCCGCTTCGACCTGGAGCACGATCTGCTGTTCGCGCCCGTGATCCACCGGTTGGGGGCCGACGAGCACGTGCTCCAGATCGTCTCGCACCACATCGCGCTCGACAATTGGTCGGCGGCGATCGTGTGTCGCGAGCTCTCGGCCCTTTACAACGCGGGTCTCTTGAGCGGCGGGAGCGCCAGCGACACCGGCGCGGCCGAGTTGTCGATCCAGTACGGAGACTTCGCAGTCTGGCAGCGCGACCGACTCCAGGGAGCGCTCCTCCAGAAACTCCAGAGTCATTGGCGGTCGCGGCTCGACGGGGCGCCCACCCTCCTGGCGCTCCCGCTCGATCGGGCCCGTCCCGAGGAACAACGCTTCGACGGGGCCCGTCATCCTGTTGAAGGCGACCGGGCCGTTCTCGACGCCGTGCGGACGGCGGCCCGGACGGCCGGGGTCACCGAGTACCTGTACCTGTTCGGCACCTTCGCGGCGCTCCTGGCCCGCTGGTCGGGTCGCACCGACCTGGTCGTCGGGACGCCTGTCGCGAGTCGCGACCGTGTGGAGCTCGAGCCCGTGGTCGGCCTGTTCACCAACACCACGGCGATTCGGGTACAGCTCGACGGCAACCCGCGCTTCTCGGAGGTGCTCGCCCGGACCACGAGCGCGGCGCTCGGGAGCTTCGCCCACGCCGAGCTCCCGTTCGAGAAGATCGTCGAAGCGGTCAAGCCGCCGAGGAGCCTGGCCCACAACCCCGTGTTCCAGGTGAACTTCCGGGTTGCTCCGCCCAACCCGCCGCGGCTCGACCTCGACCACATCGACGTGTCGACGATTCCCGTCGACGTGGGCTACGCCAAGTTCGACCTGGCGATGGAGCTGCACCTCGGCGACCACGGGATCGGCGGGTATCTCGAGTACGACCGGGCCCTGTTCCTCCCCGAGACCATCGCTTCGCTGGCGAGCGCCTTCGTGCGGCTGCTCACCGATGTCGCCAACGAACCGGCGGTGCGGCTGCTCTCGCTGGGCGCCCCCGAGCCAGCGCTCTCCACCTCCACGGAGTCAGGCTCGAGCCCGATACGCCGCCGGGGCGCCGTCATCCCGTCCCGAGAGGCCTCACCATGAGCGAGCATCCCGCGTTGTACGCGCTGTCGCCGCAGCAGGCGCTGCTCCTGCGGTCGCGCCCGGGGAACCCCTTTCGTTCTCAGCTCGTCGTCGAGATACCGGCGGGGATCGGCGAGCAGCAGCTCCGCGCCGCCTTCGTCGAGGTGGTCGCCCGCCACGAGGCGCTGCGCACGACGTTCATCAGCCCTCCCGGGATGACGGGCGACCTCCAGGCGGTGCACGACGAGCTGCCCCCTCGGTGGCGGAGCACCTCGGCAGCGGCCGCCACGATCGAGGCACTCGCCCCGCTGCTCGCCGCTGAGTTGGAGGGCGCCGTCGACATGACGTCGTCGTCCCCGGTGTCGGTGGTGACCGTGAGCCTGCCCGACTCCCGGTCGTGGGCGGTGGTCACGGTGTGGTCGGCGTGTGCCGACCCGGCCTCGATCGACATCCTGGTGAACGAGGTGGGGGTCCGGTGCGCCGGGCGCTCGCTCGGTGATCCACCGTTGCAGTACCCGGACTTCGCCCAGTACGCGCTCGACAGCGTCACCGACGCCGACGCCGGCACCGAGACCGCCGAGCACTGGCGCGCCGCGTCGAGCACAGCTCCGGCGTGGCTGCCGTTCATCGCCGTCGGGCCCCCGGGGCACGACGGTGCGGGAACTGCCGACGATGCCCGCGCGAGCCTCACCCTCGGGCCCGAGCTCGACGCTGCCACCCTGCTCGCCGCCTGGGTGGTACTGACCCATCGGTGCAGCGGCCTGGAGCGGGTCGCGCTCCCGGTCGTGCTCGACCATCGGCACAGCGCCGAGCTGCACGGTGCGATCGGGGCGTTCGCCACGACGGCCCCGGTCGTGGTCGAGCTCGACGACGACCCGTCGTTCGCCACCGTCGTCGAGCGGGTCACCCGCGGCCTGGCCCTCGCCGAGGACCTGCTCGACGCCTGGCCCGGCATGATCGACCCTGTTCCCATGGCCTTCAGCGTGGTCGGTCCGCCCCCGGCGATGACGGTCGTGAGTCGCACCGATCCGCTCCCGATCGCCGGGATCCTTCTGGAGCACCACCGGCCGACGGCCACGATCACCGTCCGGAGCCCGTCGTCCGACCTTGACACCGGGGCCGAGACGGCCCGCTCGACCGCCCGTCGACTCGGCACGTTGATCGCAGCGGCCGGCGCCGATCCCGCCGCCGCCGTGAGCACCTTGGCACTGGTCGACGACGCCGAGTTGGTCCGCCACCTCGAGTTCTCGCCGTCCGGCACGGCGTTCCCGCACGGCGACCTGACGATCTCACAGCGATTTGAGCTCCAGGTCGATCGCACACCTCGGCGCCGTGCGGTCGCGCAGGGCGACGATCACCTCATCTACGGCGAGCTCGATCGGGCGGCGAATCAGCTCGCCCACCTGCTGCGCGCCCGAGGTGTCACCGCCGGCAGCACCGTCGGCCTGTGCGTGGCCCGGGGACCGCAGCTCATCGTGGCCCTGCTCGCCATCCTCAAGGCCGGTGGTGCCTACGTGCCTCTGAACCGCGAGCACCCGGCGAAGCGCGTCGAACGTCAGCTCGAAGGCAGCAGCGCCCGTCTCGTGATCGCCGACGCCGACGCCCTCGATCTCATGGGCACGATCCCGGTGGTGTGCCCCGACCGGGACCGGGAGCTCATCTCGGGCCAGCCCGTCGAGCGGCTGACGCCGACCGCCACGAGCAGCGACCCCGTCTACGTGATGTACACCTCGGGCTCCACGGGCGATCCCAAGGGGGTCGTGATCACCCACGCGAATCTCGTCAACTATTGCGATGCGATCCTCGAAAGGCTGCCCGTGGCGTCGGTCGATGCCGAAGAGGGCACCCGGTTCGCCTCGGTGACCTCGATCACCACCGATCTGGGCAACACGTGCGTGTTCCCTCCGTTGCTCTCGGGTGGATGCGCCCATCTCGTCGATGCCGACACCGCCATCGACCCCGCCCTCTTCGCCGAGTACGCACGGCGCTGGCCGATCGACGTGCTCAAGACCACGCCGTCGCACCTTCGGGCCCTCCTGAGCGCGGGGGCTGGGGTCCTGCCGCGGCAGGTGCTCGTCGTCGGTGGCGAGGCCCTGTCGTGGGACCTCGTCGGCGAGGCTCGGGCCCTAGGCTGCCCGCGGGTGCTCAACCACTACGGCCCCACCGAGACAACCGTGGGATCGTTGACGTTCGAACCGTTCGCGGAGGCCGACGCCGGCGACGCGGACACCGTGAACCCGTGGGGGTCGGCGACGGTCCCGATCGGGAGGCCCCTCGCCAACACGACCGTCACCATCGTCGACCGTCACGGCGCACCCACCCCGATCGGTGGCGCCGGCGAGCTGTTCATCGGCGGGACGGGGGTGGCCCGGGAGTACGTCGATCGGGACGGCGAGACTGCGGAGCGGTTCACCCCCGACGCCTTCCGACCCGGGGGGCGCACGTATCGGACCGGGGATCTCGCCCGCTTCCTGCCCGACGGGACCGTCGAGTTTCTCGGACGCCTCGACGACCAGGTGAAGATCCGAGGATTCCGGGTCGAGCCCAAGGAGATCGAGCACCATCTCCTCCAGCATCCCGAGGTCAGCGACGTCGCCGTGGTCGCCCGCGACGACCAACCCGGCGAGCGGCGACTGGTGGCCTACCTGGTCTCGAGCGGCTATCCGACGGCCGAGTCGCTCCGGGTCCTGCTCGCGTCTCACGTCCCCGAGCACATGCTCCCCGCCGCCTACGTCGTGCTCGACCGGCTCCCCCTCACGCCCAGCGGGAAGCTCGACCGTCAGGCCCTGCCCGCGCCCGACCTCGGAGCGGCCATGGCCCGGGCGTACGTCGCGCCAGGCAGCCCGATCGAGGAGACGATGGCCCGGACCTGGGCCGAGGTCCTGGGTGTCGAGCGCGTGGGCGTCCACGACGACTTCTTCGAGCTCGGCGGGCATTCCCTCGTCGCCGCACAGATCGTCGCCCGGGCCCGCGCGGCGTTCGGGGTCGAGCTGCCCCTCCACAGCCTGTTCACGGCGCCGTCGGTGGCCGAGCTGAGCGCGCTCATCGTTGCGATGCAGGGCCCCCCGATCGACGACGACCTCCAGGCGTTGCTCGCCGAGATGGAATCGCTCACGGCCACCGAGCTCGAGGCACTGACCGACGATCAGCCCGAGCGGCCGATGTAACGGCGGTAGTGCGCCACCATGTCGAAGCCCATCCGCTGCCAGATCGGCCCGCCCTGCTCCGATGAGTGCCCGCCGGCCACCGTGGCGCCGCGGGCGAATCCCTCGTTGGTGCACCGGCTCAGACACGCTCGGGCGAGCCCCATGCCCCGCGCGGCCTCGAGCGTGGCTCCGGAGTACAGGCCGGCGACGCCGTCGCTCACGAACACGGTGCACCCTGACACGGCGCGACCCTCGACCAGCGCGACGTTGACCGAGACGCGAGCGTCGAAGCACACTCGCTCGTCGAAGAAGAGACGCCTCAGAACCTCGACTGGCACCCCGGCCATCCCGAACGACTCGCCCACCAGGCTCACGTACGCTCTCGCCGTCTCGATGTCGTCGACCCTGACCAACCGGGCGTCGGGGTGCGGAGCGTGCTCGTCGGTCTCCAACTGGCTCGACCGCAGGACCACTCCGAGTCCCTGGACGGGCGGCCGCAACTCGAACCCGGCGGCTCGGGCCGCGGCCTCCAGGTCGGCGTCGGCAGCATCGCGGATCCAGATCGCGTAGCTGCGGTTTCTCGCCCTGAAGAAGGCGCCGGCCCGATCGAGCGTCTCGGCGGCGGAGACACCCGCATCGAGCCTGATGACACCGTTGGTGTGCGTTCCCGGATACGCGTGGGCGCCGGCGAACAGCACGAGCCCGTCGCTCTCGTCCCAGGCGCCCCCGGGCGCGCACTCGGCGAGCAGCTTCACGTACGAGGCGAGGTTCCGATCGAGGCTCGCCAACTCGGCGGCTCGGATATCGAGGCTCATGCCGTTCCTCGGACCGCTCTCACGTTGGCGACTCGGACCGTTGGGTGCCCTCGGAGAGATCGCCATCGGAGAGAAGGTCTGCGGCTTCCTCGTCGGAGAGGTGCTCGAGCGCGGAGATCAGCGCATCGAGCTCGTCCGATTCGTCCTCCGCGGCGCGCAGCTGCTCCACCACGACGGCCTGGCCGGCCACGGTGGGGTGGGCGAACAGGGTCTTGAGGGGGAGCTCGACCGCGAACGCTTCACGGACCCGGGCGACGAGCTGCATCGCCACGAGCGAGTGACCGCCGAGGGCGAAGAAGTCCTCGGCGACCCCGACGCGCTCGCGTCCCAACGTCGCCGCCCAGATGTCGGCCAGCTGTTGCTCGACGGGAGATCGGGGAGCGACGAGCTCCAGGCCCTCACCCTCGCTGTCGTCGGCCATGGCCGGCAACGCCCGGCGGTCGACCTTGCCGCTCGCGGTCATCGGGAGCTGCTCGCCGAGCATCACGATGACGGCCGGGATCAGGTGCTCGGGGATCTCACGGGCGAGGAACGCCCGCAGCTCGGCGACCGTCGGCTGGGGCTCGGCGGCGACGTAGGCGACCAGGCGGACCCCGTCGGCTCGTCGCTCCGAGAGCACCGTGGCCTGTCGGACGTCGGGATGGCGGGTGATGGCCGACTCGACCTCGGCGGGCTCCACCCGGTGGCCGCGGATCTTCACCTGGGCGTCGATCCGGCCGAGGAACTCGATGTTCCCGTCGGGAAGGAACCGGCCCAGATCGCCGGTCCTGTACATGCGCGCCGCCGGCACCTCCGAGAACGGATCGTCGAGGAACCGATCGAGCATTTCGCGGGGACGACCGGTGTAACCCCGGGCCACGCCTGCTCCACCGATGTACAGCTCACCGGCGACGCCCGGAGCGACCGGCCTCCGCCGATCGTCGAGCACGTACATCGTCGAGCCCGGCAGTGGTCGTCCGATCGGGACCGTCGCCGGGTTCCACGCCGAGACGTCGGTTCCCCATGCGAACGTGCACGATCCGACCGTGGTCTCTGTCGGGCCGTAGTGGTTCGTGACCGAGCATCGGCCGACCCGGGTCACCCGTCCGAGCAGATCCCACGACGCGGTTTCGCCTCCCACATAGAGGTGTCGCCCGGGCAGCACCGGAGCGCCACCGACTGCGAGGAGCGCCTCGAGGTGCGACGGGGTGATCTTGAGGAGGTCGATGTGCTCGCGTTGCATCAGCGCGGCGAAGCGCTCGGGATCGCGGGCGGTGTCGGCGTCGACGAGGTGCACGCACCCGCCTGACGCCAAAGCAGGGAAGATCGCGGTGTTGCCGAGATCGGTGCTCAGCGAGGAGACCGCCGCGCTCGACCAGGGAGCAGCCGTGCCACCCGGCGCCATGCCGAGCTGCTCGAGGATGGCCAGCGTGTAGTCGGCGAGGTTGGCCTGCGTCACCTCGACGCCCTTGGGCGCTCCGGTCGACCCCGAGGTGTGGATCACGTAGGCCAGATGCTCGGGGCCCACCGGGGCGACGGCGGCAGACCCCTCGGCGAGCACGGGAGATCTCGCGGGACCGTCGTCGCCGGTTGCGGTGCCGGTTGCGATCTCGATGCGCACCACGGTCGCCGACGTGCCCGCGAGCATCATGCTTCCGGGGCCGTCGGTCACCACGATCCCGATCGCCGACTGCTCGATCTGGCGCAAGGTCGCGTTCGGAGGATCCCCGACACCCAGCGGTGCGTACCCCCCACCTGCTTCCCAGATCCCGACGACACCCACCAGAGCGGCCGCAGAACGGTCGAGGTACAGCCCGACCGGGACGTCGGGACCCACCCCGAGGGCCCTGAGCTCGACCGCCAACCTGCGAGCCCGGCCCAGCAGCTCGGCGTAGGTGAGCACACCATCAGCTGCGGAGACCGCTCGGCGATCGGGAACGCACTCGGCGACGGCGCGGATCATGCCGGCCACGGAACCGGGGAGGCTCGGGAGCCTCGGAGGGTTGAACCCATCGACAATCGCGCGATCGACGGGGTCGAGAGTCACCAGGTCGTCGACCGTCCGGTGCGGATCGACGACGACCTGCCCGACGATCGTCGACAACGATCGCGCCAGGCTTTCAGCGGTGGTCGGATCGATCGCACCCGTGTCGTAGAGGAGCCGCACCGGTGAACTCACGGCTTCGAGCCCCCCTGTGGCTTCGTCGGCCGAAGCAAGCTCGAGCCGAACCGAGAACCGATCGGCCGCACCGACGATCGACTCGAAGCGCACGTCGAGCGGTCCGGCGGAGCATCGTTTCGGCGTCGCGCTCGTGGTGAGCGAGACCCGCGATGGCGGCTCCTGCGCACCGGTGAAGCGGAGATCACGGAATCGGAGCGCCTGAGCCGACGACCGGCGGGCGGCGTCGACGACCTCGACGAAGGTCATCCCCCCGGCGCAGGTGACGCCGACGGGAAGCGATGTGGCGTAGAGCCCGAGAGCGCCCTCGACGTCGGCATGGTGGCGCCCGTCGACCTCCAGTGCGACGGCCACCTCGGTCTCGCCGGTGCGCCGGGCCACCGCGACCGTCAGGACGGCG
>JANLSK010000164.1:0-42841 GCA_031362415.1 Actinomycetes bacterium
CGAGGCGGTGTATGACGAGGTCGTGGCCGAGATGCCGACGCTCTCACTCAAGACCGTGTATCAGACCGTCCACGAGCTCGAGTCCATGGGCGAGATCGCGCTGCTCGATCTGGGGCTGGGATCCCTGCGTATCGAGACCAACGTCGTCGGAGGCCCGCATCACCACCTGGTGTGTCGCCACTGCTCGACGGTGCGCGACCTCATGGTCGAGTTCTCCGGGCTCGTGCTCGACGACGCCGACCGCCAGGGATTCGACCTGGGTCCGGCTGAGGTCGTGTTCCGCGGCATCTGTCCCGCCTGCGGGCCCGTCCTCGATCCGGCAGTACCTTCTCAGTGACAACCCCACAAGGAGCAGTGATGGCTGAACTCAAGAGCAGCAAGACCCTCGAAAACCTGAAGGAGGCCTTCGCCGGCGAGAGCCAGGCGAACCGGCGGTACCTGTACTTCGCCCAGAAGGCCGACGTCGAGGGCTACCCCGACATCGCCATGCTGTTTCGATCGACGGCCGAGGGCGAGACCGGCCACGCGTTCGGTCACTTCGACCACATGGCCGAGGTCGGCGACCCGGCAACGGGCGAGCCGGTGGGCTCGACTGAGCTGAACCTCAAGTCGGCGGTTGCCGGGGAGACGTACGAGTACACCCAGATGTACCCGGCGTTCGCGAAGACCGCCCGCGACGAAGGCTTCGGTGAAGTCGCGGAATGGTTCGAGACCTTGGCCCGGGCCGAGAAGAGCCACGCCGGTCGTTTCGGCGAGGGTCTCAAGTCCATCTCCTGACCATCTGAGCGTTGCTGCGCCATCCAACCACGGCGCAGCCCGAATGACCGAGCACGACGCAATCCTCACGGTGGCTCCGGTTTTGGCCGGGGCCACCGTCGTGGCGACCGACAGGTACATGGCCCCATGCAGAAGCTGACCCTCGACGAAATTCTCGACCTCCGGGCGTACGAACGAGTTCGCGGCGACGTGCGAGCTCGGGTGGTGGCGCTCAAGGAGCACCGGCGCATCGCCCTGGGCGAGCTGATGACCATCGTCTTCGAGAACACCGACACCATGCGGTTCCAGGTGCAGGAGATGGCTCGGGCCGAGAAGATGCTGCGCGACGAGCAGATCCAGGCCGAGCTCGACGTGTACAACGAGCTCATCCCCGACCCGGGCGAGCTCTGCGGAACGCTCCTCATCGAGCTCACGTCGGAAGATCTCGTGCGGGAATGGCTGCCGAAGCTCGTGGGCATCCAGCGCACGCTCACCCTCGAAATCGGTGGACCGACGACCGCCGGGGTGGTGACCGGTGTACCCCTCGACGAAGACCGTCTGACCCGCGAAGACGTGACCTCGGCGGTGCACTATCTCGACTTCCGGGTGGGCGTCGAGCACGCTGGCGCCGCGGCCCTCGAGCTGAGGACCGGGCCCGCCCGCCTGGTGGTCGACCATCCGCAGTACCAGGTGACCGTGGAGCTTTCCCAGGCCCAACGCGAGGAACTGGCCCGGGATCTGGAATCCTAGGCATCCATGTTCGAACGTCTCGCCGATCTCGAAGCCGAGCTCCAGAAGCTGGAGGCGAAGCTGCCCGAGATCTACGCCGCTGGCGACCAGGCCGCTGTTCGCGATGCCGGCAAGCGTCATTCCGACCTGGCCCCTGTCGTGGCGGCATACCGCGCCCACACCGCGACCGAGCATGATCTCGCCGAGGCCCGCGAGCTGCTGCACGCCGAGAGCGACAACGAGATGCGCGACTTCCTCAAGGCCGAGGTGGAGGAGCTGCAGGCTCGGTTGGTCCAGATCGAGACCGACCTGAAGGAGATGCTGCTTCCCCGCGATCCCAACGACGGCCGCAACGTGATCGTCGAGATCCGCGGCGCCGAAGGTGGCGAGGAGGCGAACCTCTTCGCCCGGGATCTTTTCCAGATGTACCAGCGCCTCGCCGACCGCCAAGGCTGGCGGTTGGAGGTGCTCGGCTCCGACCTCTCCCCGATGGGCGGGTTCAACGAGATCAGCTTTCAGCTCCGTGGTGGGACGGCGTGGACCCGCATGCACCTGGAGGGGGGGCCGCATCGTGTGCAGCGGGTGCCGGTGACCGAATCCCAGGGGCGCATCCACACGTCCTCGGCCACGGTGACGGTGCTGCCGGAAGCCGACGAGGTCGAGGTTCAGATCGATCCCAACGATCTGCGCATCGACGTGTACCGCTCGAGCGGGCCCGGTGGGCAGTCGGTGAACACCACCGACTCGGCGGTGCGCATCACCCACGTCCCCACGGGCCTGGTCGTGGCCATGCAGGACGAGAAGAGCCAGATCCAGAACCGGGCCAAGGCCATGCAGGTGCTGCGCTCGCGCCTGCTCAAGCTGGAACAGGACAAGGTGAGCGCCGAGCTCTCGGCCACCCGACGCTCGCAGGTGGGCGGCGGGGGGCGCTCCGAGAAGATCCGCACGTACAACTACAAGGAAAACCGGATCACCGACCACCGCATCCGACTCACGCTCTACAGCCTCGATCGGGTGCTCGGCTCGGGCGATCTCGACGAGATCGTCGACGGCCTGCTCGCCGCTGAACGGGCCGAGCAGCTCGGCGAGGGCGGCACCTTCGCCGACGGCGACGACGAATGACGTGGCGCCTCGCCGTTGCCGAGGTGGCCGACGAGCTTCACGTCGCCGGGCTCGACAATGGCGCCCATGAGGCCCGCTGGCTCGTGGAGCACGTGGGTGGAGCGCCCCTGACCGAGCTCGCCGACGATCCCGTGCCCGAGCGCCTCGCGGCACGCCTCGCCCGTCTGGTCGAGCGCCGGAGGGCCGGAGAGCCGCTCCAGTACGTGATGGGCGAATGGTCGTTCCGGGGTCACGACGTGATGGTCGACCGTCGGGTGCTCATCCCGCGACCGGAGACCGAGGTCGTCGCCGAGGTGGCCCTGGACGAAGCCGTGCGCGTGGGGCTGGTGCGTCGGCGCACCGCCACATCGACGACCGGCCGCGTGCCCGTCGCCGATCTGGGGACCGGCTCGGGCGTGCTGGCCATCGCCCTGCTCGGTGAGCTGCCCGAGGCCGAGGTGTGGGCAACCGACCGTTCGGCCGACGCCATCGCCGTCGCCCGGGCCAACATCGCCGCCCAGGGCGTCGTGGCCAGTCGGGCGCGTATCGCCGAGGGCTCCTGGTTCGGCGCCCTCCCGGCTGAGCTGCGGGGACGGTTGCGCCTGATCGTCTCGAATCCCCCGTACCTCGCCGCTGCCGAGTTGGCCGAGATCGACGACGAGGTCGCCGACTGGGAGCCCGTCGAGGCCCTCGTGGCCGGGCCGACCGGTCTGGAGGCCCTGTCCACGATCATCGACGAGAGTCGTCACTGGCTCGACGCCCCGGGAACCCTGGTGTGCGAGTTGGCGCCGCATCAGGCCGAGACCCTGGCGCAGCTCGCCCTCGACCTGGGCTACGACGAGGTCGTCGTGCGTGGCGATCTCACCGGACGGGCCCGGATCCTCGTGGCACGTCACGGCTGCCCGAGTGTGCGAGGATCGTGACGTGACCGCCGAATTCGATCCCGATGCCATGGTGGCGCGCTTTCGCGAGCGGGCCGAGGCCGTCAAGACCCGGCCCTTGCCTCCGATCGCCGGCCCCGAGCGGCAGCGGTTCATCAAGCAGCAACAGACCGACTACATGGACTACGCCATGATCGGCGATGCCGAGGTCACGCTCGACGACGGGGTGCTGGTGCTGCGGGTCGATCTGCGCCCTGACGCGGCCCCGCCGACGCCGGCGACCCCCACCACCCCCGGCTGACACCCGTCCGTGGAGAAGCTCACCCAGCTCACCGACACCCATGAGTTCCGCGTGGGTCTCGCCGTGGGAATGGCCATCGCGGCGGCGCTCCTGGTCATCGGGCTGATCACTCGGTTCAGTCCGCTGCAGCGCCGCTGCGCGAGGCCCGTCGGCTTGGCTGGCCTGGCCATCGCCGGGGGGCTCGTCGTGCTCTTCGCCCGTCTCGACGAGGTGCGAGAGCGCGGGGACGACGCCCGGGGCTTCCGGTTGGGTCTGGTGGCCCTGGCGTTGGGCGGACTCGTCTCGAGCGCCCGCCCGAGGCTGTGGACCGGGGCGCTGGCCGCGGTGCCTGGCGCCTGGGTCATCGTCGACTCCGGCTTTCGGGAGATGAAACCCAACATCCGTCTCGCCGTCATGCTGACCATCGTGGTTGCCTGTCCGCTGCTCGCGTCCTTCGAGCGCCGATCGCCCGTTCCAGGTTTGAGCGCCGCGCTCCTGGCTGTCACCGCCTTCGGCCATTACGTGACGGTCCCCGACACCGAGAAGGCCCGGGCCGTGGTGGGGCTCACCGTGCCCATCGGTCTCGTCGGATGGCCGCTGCGCCTGGTGGCGGTGGGCCAGGCCGGTGCCTACGCTGCGGTCGGAGCCCTGGCCTGGGCCGCAACCAGCGGGGGCTCGGCCCGCACGGGATCGGTCGCCGGGGCCTGCGCCAGCTTCGGTGTGCTCGTGGCCGCCCCCGTGGCCTGGGAGGTCACCGCGACCCGTTTTCGACGGGCTCCCGTCGATCCTCCGGAGCCGATCCCGGCGTCGTGGATCACAACGTGTGGGCGTCACCCGGCCGCGGTGCTCCTCACGCTGCACGCCGTGCTCGTGTTGTGGGGATCGCGCGTGGCGGGCCTGCAGGACCGCCTCGTGCCGGCCACGGTTCTGGCCGCCCCGGTCCTGGCGCTCGGCACGCTGCTCGTCGCCTGGCTCGTGAGCCCGGCGGGCGCTCCCAGGAGGCTCGACCGCTCCGAGTGATCTCTGTGCCGATGACCGGTACGGCCGGACATGCCGGTGGCCGGCAATGGGCCAGCGGCGCCGGCACCGACACGGTCCTGGCAGACGCTGTTTCTTGACTGACGAGAAAGGCAACGTCGATTTAACGGGCACTTAGTGCCGGGCGACTCAAGGGCTGTCTATGGTCATGCCGATACCACGCTGCGTGTTCGGATCGGGGCGCGGAGCAGGCGGAGAACGGCATGGGCGGACGATTGACGGCACTACAGGACACAACGAACGACCTCGAGGGTGATGGCCGCGGGCTGAGCCGGCGAGGATTCCTGAAGGTGGCCGGAGTGGCAGCCGCGGCGACCTTCGCCGGTCGTCTGGCGCACTTCGGGGGCGATGCGGCCGACGCCGCGCCGGCTTCACGATGGAGCGATCCCACCACCTGGGGAGGTGCGATCCCGGGCCCGTCCAGCATCGTCACCATCACCGGTGCCGTGATGCTCGACACCAACGTGAGCGTCGCCGGCGTCGTCGTCAAGCCTGGCGGACAGCTCGTCTTCGACCCCACCAAGAGCTGCCAGCTCACCAGCACAGGCAACATCGTGAGCTCCGGCCTCATCCAGATCCGTCCGGCGTCGGCTGCGGTCGTGCATCGCATCGTGTTCACCGGTTTCAACGCTGCGGCCATGGTTGGCGGCGGCATGGTGCCTCTGGCGACCGACGTGGGGCTGTGGGTCATGGACCCGGGCGTCCTCGACATCGCGGGTGACCCCAAGACGGCCTGGACGCGAGTCGCCGGGGCCGTGGCGGCCGGGGCCAGCACGATCACGCTGGCCACCACGCCCGTCGGATGGCGCGTGGGCGACGAGATCGTCATCACCCCCACCGGGTCGCCCGCCACCTCCAAGTTCCACGACGCCTTCGATGCCACGACCATCGCCGCGATCTCGGGGAACACCGTCACCCTGTCGAACGCCTGCGCCTTCGCCCATCCCACGGTCTCCGTCGGCGACGGGCGCGTCTTCAGCGCCGAGGTCCTCAACCTCACCCGCAACGTGCAGATCGAGGGAACCCCCTCGGCACGCACGCACGTCTGGGTGAACTCGACCCGGCCGCAGTACACGGCATTCGCCGCACTGCGACACATGTCGCCCGTCGGCAAGCTCGGCCGCTACGGGTACCATTTCCACATGTGCGGCGCTGGCTCGGCAGGCTCGCTGCTCGACGGCGTCGTCGTTCGCGATGCCGACGGTCACGCCTTCGTACCCCACCAGAGCAATGGCATCACGCTTCGGAGCTGTATCGCCTACAGCACCAAGGAAGACGCGTTCTGGTACGACCCGGCCCCCGACAACCGGTCGGTGCCGAATGCTCCGCCGTCGAACGGCCTGCGCTACGACTCGTGCGTGGCGGCCCGGACCGCCAGCGTCGACCCGATCCGGGGCTACACCCTGACAGGGTTCTTCTTCGGCGCCGGCACCGGATCGGTGGCGTTCAACTGCGTGGCCACCGGCGTCAAGGGCAGCGTGAACGCCTCCGGATTCGCCTGGCCGGAGATGTCGCAAGGCGTCTGGACGTTCGACCAGTGCCTCTCGCACAACAACGCCACCAACGCTCTGTGGACCTGGCAGAACAACGGCAACAGCCACGTCATCACCAACTTTGTCGGGTACCACTGCGGGAAGTACGGGATCTCGCACGGCGCCTACGTGAACAACTACGTCTACCGGAACTCGGTGCTGTATGGGAACAAGGCCGGGGGCGTGGGTCTGCACGCGCTGAACGCCCAGAACATGCGGTTCGCCGACCTCCTGATCGACGGTGCCGGTCTCAGTCCGTACGCCTTCGAGTCCACCCGTCACACGCTGGCCGGAGGGACGACCCCTGTCCTCGTCGAGCGGTGCGTGCTACGAGGCTTCACCACGGCAGCGGTCGGGTTCACCTACCCCCCGACCCAGCAGGCCACCAAGCGGGAGAACATCGATTTCGTCGACTGCACCTTTGGTGGCAATGCGTTCTGGCTGGTGACCGGGCTTGATCCGGCCAGCCAGATCCGGGTGCAAGACCAGGTCAACGGCGCGATCCAGCTCCGTCCGGCGGGGCAGTCGGGAACGCTGCGGCCGGCCTGGAACGCCACCGTGTCGGCCATTGCGCCGTTCGCCGCATCGTCCACGCCGCCCCCGTCCACGACCACCACGACATCGGCGCCGCCGCCCACCACGGCCCCGCCGACGACGGCATCGCCCACCACGGCTCCCACGACCGCGCCCACGGCTCCGACCACAGCCACCACCGGGTCCACGTCGGGCCCGACGACGGCTCCAACGACCGTTCCGACATCGCCGTCCACGACGGCCACGACGACGGCCACCACGGGTGCTTCGACAACCTCGTCATCGAGTGCTCAGACCACCACCACCAAGGCCGGAGTCACCACCACGACCCGCCGCAAGTAGTCGACCTCCGACACGGGCCCTGTCGCCCGGGACAGGCCCTGTCGCCCGGGACAGGCACGGACGGGCACGGTGAAGGAACACCCCAGCGGCCGTGATGTGGGGGCGAGCATGGCGCGGCGGCCACCGATCGGGTTCCGTGGGCCCGAGCGGAGCCGCGTGGCTGATGGATGGCACCCTTGCGGTGAGCCACTGGGAGTCGCCCGGGGTGCGAGCAGGAGCCCGCGCATGAGTCGTGAACCGGTCGAAAGCTTCGCCGACATGGGCTTGCGGGCTGAGCTGGTGCAGGAGCTCACCTCGCTGGGCTACGAGGAACCGACCTCGATCCAGGTCCTGGCCATCCCGCCGATGCTCGCCGGCCGCGACATCGTGGGCCAGGCCGCGACAGGTACCGGCAAGACGGCCGCGTTCACGCTGCCGATCCTGCATCGCCTCGGGGCCGGGGAGCGGCGCAGGACGCCGGTGGCGCTGGTGCTGGTTCCGACCCGTGAGCTGGCCGTGCAGGTGTCGCAAGCCACGCACCGGTACGGCCGTGCGCTGGGGGTGCGGGTCCTGCCCGTCTACGGCGGTCAGCCGATCGCCCGTCAACTTCGCGAGCTCGAGCGTGGTGTCGACGTGGTCGTTGCCACGCCGGGTCGGGCGCTCGACCATGTGCGCCGGGGAACGCTCGTGCTCGACGGCATCGAGGTCGTGGTGCTCGACGAAGCCGACGAGATGTTCGACATGGGCTTCGCCGAGGAGATCGAAGCGCTCCTCGAAGCGGTCGAGAACCCGCACCAGACGGTGCTGTTCTCGGCGACCATGCCGGCGCGCATGGGTGCCGTCGTGACCCGCCACCTCCATGATCCGTTCCGGATCGAGGTTGGACGGGAGCTCTCGGGCCCGGGAGCGTCGGGACCGCGGGTGCGTCACGTCGCTTACGTCGTTCCCCGGGCTCACAAGACGGCGGCGTTGGGTCGGGTGCTCGACGTCGAGGCGCCGACGGCCGCGTTGGTGTTCTGCCGCACCAGGTTGGAGGTCGACGAGCTCACCGAGACCCTCAACGGTCGGGGATATCGGGCCGAGCCGCTGCACGGCGGGATGAGCCAGGAACAGCGTGAGCGGGTCATGGATCGGCTTCGTAGCGGATCAGCCGATCTGATCGTCGCCACCGACGTGGCGGCGCGAGGCCTCGACATCGGGCAACTGAGCCACGTCGTGAACTACGACGTGCCCTCGGCGCCCGACTCCTACGTCCATCGCATCGGCCGGGTCGGACGGGCCGGACGCTCCGGCGTCGCGATCACCCTCGTCGAGCCCCGCGAGCATCGGCTGCTCAAGAACCTCGAGCGGGCGACGAAACAGAAGATCGCCGTCGAGAAGGTGCCGACCATCGACGACCTGCGCGCCCGCCAGCTCGAGCTGACCCGGGCCACGGTTCGTGACGTGCTCGTCGCCGGCGACCTCGAACGGTTCCGGGTCGTCGTCGAGTCGCTCTCGGACGAGTTCGACGTGATCGACGTGGCGCTGGCCGCGGTGAAGGCCCTCCACGAGGCGGCCGGGAGCGTCGACGACGACGAGGAGATCCCCGACGTGCGACCTGCGCAACCGGTCGCAGCGAACGACCGTCCGGGAGCCCGGCCCGGAAGTCCGGGAGCCCGGCCCGGAAGTCCGGGGAAGCCCGGGGGTGCCGGGAAGCCCGGCGACCGACCTGCCCGTCCCGAGCGCGCGGGCCGGGCCGGCGGAGCGGGCACGACGCGCCTGTTCGTGGGGGTGGGTCGCTCGATGGGCATCCGCCCGCAGGACCTGGTGGGAGCCATCGTCAACGAGACGACGGTGTCGGCACGCGAGATCGGCTCGATCCACGTCGCCGAGCGGTTCTCGCTCGTCGAGGTGCCGGAGGCCTCGGTCGAGGAGGTGATCGCCGCGTTGCGAGCCACCACGTTGCGCGGCAAGCGCCCGACCGTGCGACGCGACCGGGCCTGAGCATGCTCAACTGTCAGCGTGGCAGGCCGTACCCGGGCCCTCACGCTGACAGTTGGAGGTGTTGTCGAGCGTTCAGAACAGCTCGAGATCGCCCATCGTGAGTGACCAGTCGGCCAACGGCGGCATCGTCTGGTCGGTGACCGACTTCCAGGTGAGGGTCGGGCCTTGGCCGGGCACGGTGATGAACCCGCGGTCGTAGCGGGCCCGCAGTCCCGTGGGGCCCGATCCGCTGCGCAGGAGATAGTGGGCCCCACCCGTCCGGGCCGCCCGGGCCACCGCACCAACGAGCGCGCGGGCCGTTCGCGTGTCGCCGTGCGCGGTGATCACGTCACCGAGGACGGCTTCGAGGGCCGGGCCCCGCGTGCGCAGGCGGAAGAACGCCACCCCGGGGCCCCGGTCGACGGTGACGGCCCGGTACGGCAGCACGTCTGAGCCGTAGCGCCAGCGGAGGTACTCGAGCGAGCGATGCGTCTGCAGACGGCCGTCGCCGCGTCGGGCGCTCGATGTGACGAGCTCGGCCAGCGTGGGATCGGCCAGTACCTCGGCAGCGGGCGACGCCGCGTCGGTCGAGGCCGACCAACGATCGGCGGCCACCTTGGCCCGGACGATTCGCATCGAGCCCGTGATCGAGAGCGGTCGGACGGCCGCCGGCACCTGGGCCACGACCTCCCAACCCATCTTCAGGTAGCCGGGGCGGCTCTGGTCGTTCGGCGTGTTGAACACGAAGGCGATGCCCTCGCGCTCGAGCTCCTCGAGGGCCTGACGGGTGAGCACGGTGAAGATCCCCACGCCCCGATAGTCGGGGTGGGTGGCCGTGTCGACGGCACGAACGGCGCGCACGATCTGGCCGTCGCGGACGAACTCCCAGTGCAGCATGGTCCGGAACCCGGCGATGCGATCGCCCTCGAAGGCGATCCACACCGGCGATGCTCCGAAGGGGTTCTCGAGGTGCTTCCACCGGAAGAACCGTCGATACCTGGCGTCGTTGGTGGCTCCGAGCGACGCCGACAGCAGTTCGAGCACCTCGTCCTCGTGCTCGGGCCCGCCCCGCTCGATGCGCAGATCGGGACGGTGGCGTGGTACTCGAGGCGGGCCCCCGTCGCCCGTGGTGTCGGCCAACTCGTCGGGGCTGGACTTCGCGGCCGATGCATTCTGGAGGGAAGCCTCCGGTGCCCGACGGGAACGGCGAAAACGGCGCTTTCCGGGGCGAGCGAGCGTGCGGTAGATCTCCTCGATCCGGCGTGTTGCCGGCTCGACACCGAAGGCGTGGCTCCGATCGGCGGCTGCGACAGCCATGCGCTCTCGCATGGGAGCGTCGCTGGCGATCTCGACGTAGGCCCGGGCCAGGAGCTCGGGTCGCGACGGGGGAACGAGCAGCGCCTCGACGCCGTGGGTGACGGCCTCGGGGATGCCGCCGACGGTCGTGGCCACGACGGGGAGCCCGATGGCCAGCGCCTCCATGAGCGCGACCGGTAGCCCCTCGTGGATCGACGAGAGCGTGAAGACGTCGCAGCCGGCGAGGATGCGTTGGGCGTCCTCCCGGTAGCCGAGCAGCTGGAATCGTTCACCCAGGTCGAGGTCGGCGTGGCGGGCCGTGATCTCGGCCTCGAGCGGACCCTGACCAACGGCCACGAAACGGACCGGCGCCCCCGAGTCGATGGCGGTGCGGGCCGCCTGGAGCAGGTCGGGGTAGGCCTTCTGGACTCGGTAGTTGGCGACGGTGCCGAACAGCACCTCGTGCGGGCCGACGCCGAGCTTGTCGCGCACGTCGGCCCGGTGACGCCGCTGGGCCCGCACGGCCTCGAGGTCGACGCCGTGGACGACGACCTCGGTGATCGCTTGGAGCGACGGTGGAATCGTGGCCCGTACCCCATCGGACACGGCAACGTGGCCGGCATCGAGGCGGTACGTGATGCGGTTGGCCCAATACGTGAGTCGGGAGTAGCGCTCCCACACGTTGTGCTCGGTCGACATCACGACGGGCCTGACGCGCCGTGGGAGCGTACGCACGATGACACGGGTGACCGCGGCGACATACGGCGAGTGCACGTGAACGATGTCGACGGGTGACGTGACGAGGCGCTTGCGCAGACGCACCGCCCAGCGGGGATCGATCTCCCGCTCACCGTGGAGGCACTCGACGGGCACGCCGACGGCTTCGAGATCGTGGACGAGCTTGTCCTTCCACGGCACCAGGTATGCAGCCTGGTAGTCGAACCGCTGGCGATCGCGGGCCCGGGCCAGGTTCACGAGGAGCTGCTCGGCTCCCCCGGGCCCCAGGCCCTTGATGATCCACAGGATTCGCAACGGTGACACCGGGTTGGCTGGCACCGGGTCGGCCGGCACCGGGTCGGCCGGCACCGGGTTGGCCGGGGCTGGTGCATCGGCCGGAGTCGTCGCAGGGACGGCGTCGGGGTGACGATCCCCGCTCAACTCATGGCCCATGACGCGTCGACGTGGATCGGAGCGAGACGGACGATCGCCGCCGGGCCCTGGTCGAGGTCGGGGCCGGCCACGTCGATCGTGAGGACCGGCTGCCAACCAAGCAGGTCGGCCTCGTCATGGTCGAACATCCCGCACCAGAGGTAGAAGCGACCTCGGGGCAGCGGCAGCCGCTGGATCTCGCAGGTGATCTCCAGCCCCCCGTTCTCGATCTCGACCTTTCGACCGAGCAGGACGATGGGATTGGCCGTGCCCTGGGTGAGCCCGAAGAAGAACCGGCCGCGTTGGAAGCCGTCGGCATTGAGTCGGAACCGGAGCCTCAACGGCTCCTGGGTCTTGGGGATGTCACCGTTGGGGTCGCTGGCCTCGACCGAGAGCAGGTGCACGGGGTCGTTGCTCGACGCGCCGGCTCCGTGGGCCTTCTCCTCGATGGTGCGGCGATAGGCGCCCATGACATCGCGGATCGGCCCGTCCATCTGGACGACGCCGTCCTTCAGGTAGATGCCGCGCTTGCACGTGGCCTCGACCGCGGCGAGATCGTGCGACACGAGCACGAGGGTCGTGCCCTGAGCCATCACCTGACGCATCCTGTCGAGGCACTTCTGTTGGAACGAGGCATCGCCCACAGCCAGCACCTCGTCGACGAGCAGCACGTCGGGCTCGAGGAAGGCCGCCACGGCGAACCCGATGCGCATCTGCATCCCGCTCGAATAGAACTTCACCTGGCGGTCGATCGCATGCTCGATCTCGGCGAAGTCGACGATGGCATCGAAGCGGCGGGCCACCTCGTCGCGCTTGAGGCCCAGGAACGATCCGGCAAGGTAGATGTTCTCGCGCCCCGACAGCTCGGGGTGGATGCCCGCCTTGACCTCGATGAGCGCCCCGACCCGTCCACACACGGCGACGTCGCCGGCGTACGGGTACATGACCCGGTTCAGGATCTTCAACAGCGTTGACTTACCCGAACCGTTGGCCCCCAGCAGGCTCAGCGACTCGCCGGGCTGAATGTGGAAGTCGACGTCGCGCAGGGCCCATCGGTGCCCGCGGTGACGCCGGGTGCTCGGGTTGGTGAAGCCCTGGATCTTGTCGCGCAGCAACTTGCGCGAGGCGTCGCCCTTGAACCGCTTCCACACCTGGTTGGCGACGATCGTCCCGTCAGGCAACATCGGCGATCCCCGTCTCGAGCCGCTTGAACACCCGGTACCCGATGATCACCATCACGACCGAGGTGATCGCGCCGAGGCCCAGCAGCCCCCATTGGGGAGCCTGTCCGTACAGGACCGCCCGCCGGTAGCCGTCGATCACCGGGGCCATGGGGTTCAGGGCCGCGTAGACGCCGCGCCACGACTCGGGGATCTCGGTGATGGGGTACGCCACCGGGGTGGCGAAGAGCCCCAGCTGGAGGATGATCGGGAGCAGATGCCGGAGGTCGCGGAGGTACACGACCACCGACGAGAACAACAGCACCATGCCGAGCATGAACACCAGCTGCACCAGCAAGAGCAGAGGGACCCAGTAGCTGGTGGCCTTGGGGGCGAAGGTCTGCACAGCGAAGAGGAGGATGAGCGCGCTCGACGAGAACAAGGTGTCGGCCAGGGCCGAGAACATCCCGGCGATGGGGAAGACCTCGCGGGGGCAATACACCTTGTTCAAGAGCGAGCCGTTGGTGATGAGGCTCATCCCTCCCGTCGAGATCGACGTCGAGAAGAAGCCCCAGGGGAGCAGGCCGATGTACGAGAACAGGGCGTAGGGCACGTCGCCGGTGTCGATGTTGGCCACACGCTTGAAGAAGATCGTGAAGACGAGCATCAGGGTGACCGGCGTGAGGATCGTCCAGGCGAAGCCGAGGAACGCCTGCTTGTAGCGGGAACGCAGGTCGCGCTCGACGAGCGACCGCACCAACTCGCGGTGCGCCCAGACCTCGCGGATCGAGTGCAGCAGACTCACCTTGCGCTTGAAGATCGTCGCCGGGTCGGGCTCGGCGGGAACCTCTCGAAGCGCGGTCGGCTCGACGGTTTCGAAGGTGCTCGCCGTGTCTGCGCTGACGTGCCCGTCCGGCTGGTGGGCGGGACGGGCGACCAGGTCGGCGTCGACGTTGTGGTGCAGCGTCGCCAACGACGGGAGCGCCGGCGCCCACGAGGGAGGGGGCGGCGGGACCGGGACCGCGACCACCGCAGCCTCCTCGGACGGAACGGCTGGGGCGGTCTGGGGCGTCAGCTTCGGGGAATGCACAGTTTCTGACATCGGCTCTCACGAGGTGCCGGATGGGACCACTGGTCTGACAGTTTGTCGGATCGAAGTTGGTATCACTGTAGGGCGTGATCGAGATACCTCCGCGCCGCTGGCAGACGGGCCGGCCCGGGACACTCATGAGCCCGGAGCAGCCCGGTGGAGCACTCCGGCTTCGGCGCCGTGGCGCACCATCGGGGAGCGAATTGCCACGACGGGGATGAAAGCACGATGTCGGGACGGGGCCGTGATCGGGGGGTCTCGTCAACCCGTATCATGTCGCCGAACAACGCGCTGCGGGTTCGGACCACCACGCCCCAGGGCGTTTGATTCGACACTGCTGGTGGTTCGGGCATGTGCAACGATGCTGCGCTCAGCGCTGGCGAACCGACGAACCGAGAGGCTCTGGAGCGCTCTCGATCAAGCCTGACCCGGGGCTCGGCGCTCAGGGACGCGATTCGCAAGGAGATCGAGATGGCGGACGGGAGCGCGGGAGGTGTGGTCGGGCTCGACGTGGCGACCGACCGTCTCACGAGCGCGCTCCCCGACCTGCTCGAGATCCCGACCGATCGGTTGCGCGTCGTCGACCCCAGCGGAGAACATCACGAGCTCGTCGTCGCCATCGACGCTCCGACGCGTGCGGCCATGGAAGCCCTGGCGGCTGACGCCCAGGCGACGCCCATTGCGGTACTGGTCGGGCTGCTCCACGCCCTCCTCGCCCGGTACACGAGGGACCCGGCGGTGGCCGTGGCGGTGCCCGACGGCCTCGGATGGTCCGTCGTCCCCTGTGAGGGCGAGGCCGAGACGGCGGTGGTGACCCTGATCCAGCGGGCGTCCGCCATCATCCCGGCCACGCTGGGTCGAGCTCGCTCACGCTCCGACACTGGTGCACGTCATGGGGGGAAGGCCTCGCTCGTTCAGGTCGTGGCCCACGTCGACGCCTGCGACGGTGATGCGAGCGAACCCGTCGGTCTCGATCTCGAGGGAGCCACCGAGTTGGCGTTCGTCGTCGGGAACGCCGGGTCGACGCTCCGGATCAGGTACCGGCCCGAGCTCTTCGATCCCGCGACCGTGGGCCGGATCGCCGGGCACCTGGGCCGGTTGGCGATGGCCGCGGCCGCTCCCGCGAGCCGGGAGATACCGGCCTCGGCGCTCGACATCCTGGAGCCGGCCGAGCGCCATCAGCTCATCGCACGCTGGAACGACACCGACATGGTGTACCCCGATCGTTCCTTCCCTGCGCTCTTCAGCGAGCGAGCGGCTGCGGCGCCCCACCGGATCGCGGTCGAGTGCGCCGGACGGTCGATCACCTACGGCGAGCTCGATGAGGCGTCGAACCGGGTGGCCCGGGCGTTGATCGACCTGGGGGTGGTCCCCGGCGCTCTCATCGGCATCTGCCTCGATCGATCGATCGACATGATCATCGGTCTGCTCGGGATCATGAAGACCGGAGCGGCCTACGTTCCCATCGACCCGGCCTTCCCGGCCGAGCGGATCGGCTGGATGGTCGAGGACTCGGCGGCTCCGGTGATCGTGACCCAGTCCTCGCTCGTCGGGCTCTTCGAACGCTCCGGCCGGGCACTCCTGTGCCTTGACGCAGACGCCGAGCTCATCGCCCGCAGCGCTGCCGCACCGATCGACGTCGTCTACGACGCCTCACGGGCGGTCTACGTGATCTTCACGTCGGGGTCGACCGGCCGACCCAAGGGCGTGATGATCCCCAACCGGGCGTTGGTGAACTTCTTGGCCACCATGGCCCGCGAGCCGGGGCTCGACGAGCACGACACCCTGGTCGCGGTCACGACATTGTCGTTCGACATCGCCGGCCTGGAGCTGTACCTGCCGCTGCTCGTGGGCGGTCGCCTGGTGATCGCGACCCGCGAGCAGGCCGCCGACGGACGGGCCCTGGCCGGCCTCATCGAGAGCTCTGGCGCCACCGTGGTGCAGGCCACCCCCGCCACCTGGCGCCTCCTGGTAGACACCGGGTGGACGGGCAACCGCCCCACCCCGAGCGCCCACGGTGGCCCTGGTGCCCCTGGTGCCCCTGGTGTCCCTGGTGCCCCTGGGGACGGGTCCGAGGTCAGGGAGGGCCTCAAGGCGCTGTGCGGTGGGGAGGCGCTCCCCCCGGGGCTGGCGCAGCAGCTGCTCGAACGCTGCCGCGAGTTGTGGAACGTGTACGGACCCACCGAGACCACGATCTGGTCGACGTGCGAGCGGGTGGTCGCCGATCGACCGATCACCATCGGCCATCCCATCGGCAACACGCAGCTCTACATCGTCGACGACCGGCTGGCGATCACACCCGTCGGCGTCCCCGGCGAGCTCTGCATCGGCGGCGATGGCGTCGCGATCGGCTACCTCGACCGACCGGAGCTCACGGCCGAGAGGTTCGTCGCCGATCCCTACCGTCAGGGAGCTCGCATCTACCGGACGGGGGATCTGGCCCGATGGCGACCTGACGGCACGGTCGAGTTCATGGGCCGCCTCGACCACCAGGTGAAGATCAGAGGGTTCCGCATCGAGCTCGGCGAGATCGAGACTCGACTGGCACACCATGCCGGCGTGCGGGTGTGCGTGGTGGTGGCGGTGGACGAGGCGCAGGGCGAGAAGCGCCTCGTCGCCTATTTCGAGCCCGTAGCGGAAGCGTTGCCCGACGCCCGCGAGCTGCGTGAGCACCTCGCCCAGACGCTGCCCGTCTACATGATTCCGGCGATCTTCCAGCCCGTCGACGCCCTTCCGCTCACGCCCAACGGCAAGATCGACCGGAACCGACTTCCCGCCCCCGATGTCCGGCCCGAGACGCTCGCAGGTCAGGTGGACGCTCGCGACGAGCTCGAAGCCCAGCTCGTGACGATCTGGCAGGACGTGCTGAAGATCACGCCGATCGGCGTCACCGACGACTTCTTCGACCTCGGCGTCAGCTCGATCGGCGCGGCCCGACTGTTTGCCGAGATCGAGAAACGCATCGGGTCGCAGCTCCCGCTCGGGGCGGTGTTCCAGGCGCCCACGATCGAGAAACTGGCCGCGCTCGTGCGCGGGTCCGAGCCCCGGAACGAGTGGACGTCGCTCATCCCCGTCCAGACAGGTGGATCCCAGGCGCCGTTCTTCTGCGTGCACGGTGGCGCCGGGACGGTGCTGCACCTCCAGCCGCTCGCCCGGGCCCTCGGTCGCGATCAGCCCTTCTATGCCTTCCAAGCCCAAGGCCTCTATGGCGATCGTCCTCCGCATGCGACGATCGAGGCCATGGCTGCGCACTACGTGGTCGAGATGCGAACGGTGCAGCCCCAGGGCCCCTACCTGCTCGGGGGTTACTGCTTTGGCGCGATCGTCGCGTGGGAGATGGCTCTTCAGCTCCACGCGGCCGGTCAGGGTGTGAGCCTGCTCGCCATGTTCAACGGCGCCAGCTCCGACTACATCAGGCGCCAGGGAACGTTGTTGGAACAGGCCGAGCAGGCGCGATCGCAGACCCGCGCCCGGTCGGTCGGCTGGCGTGGTCGGACTCGACGCCACGGGGTCCGGGCCTATGTCTTCGTCCGACGGCGGGTGCGGCGCTGGCGTCGGGCCGTCGCGCGCCGGCACATCCTGGCGACCGGTCGGTGTGTGCCCGAGCATCTGCGCGACATGTTCTTCATCGACATGGGGCACATCCTCGAAGGCCGGTACCAGCTGCGTGCGTGGCGCGGCGAAGCGCTGGTCTTCGCCGGGGGAGGCCTCTATCGCGAGCCCGAGCTCGGCTGGGGCGGTCTCGGAGCGACGCTGCACCTCGTGGAGGTGGGGGAGCACCACCGCGACCAGCGTGACCTCATGGGCGAGCCGGCGGTCGCGGAGGTGGCGCGCGAGCTTGATCGGCGACTGCGCGAGTGCGATCCGGTGCCTGCCCTGGTGGTGGCACCGTGACCAGCGCCGTCGATGCGGGAACGGCCGTCGTCGGCCGCAGTCCGTTGTCGGCGCGCCAACGGCGAGCCTGGTTCCTCGACCAGTGGCACGGCGGAGCGCCTGGACCGTGTGAGATCGCCGCCGTCGCGGTGCCGTCAGGCTTTGACGAGCAGGCTGCCCGGGCGGCCATCCGCTCTGTCGTCTCCCGATATCGCGCCCTGCGCACCAGCGTCGATGTTGTCGACGGCATCCCGATGCAAGAGGTCGCGGTCGATGGCGACGTCCCCGTCGAGGTCATCGACCGTGACCCGTCCGGGCCCGAGATCGCCGCCGTGCTCCGAGCCCAGATGCAACGTCCGAGCGGACTCTCAAGCGGTCGCGCCGTGCGTGGCGTGGTCGTGCGCTGCGCCGACCGGATCGAGGCCATGGCCCTGATCGCCCACGGCGTCGTGTGCGACCGGCCTTCTGCAGCCTCGATCAGCCGAGCCCTGGGTGAGGAGATCTCCCGGTGGGTCGCCACCACCGTCTCGGCCATCAGCAACCCCGAGCCGATCAGCAACCCCGACCCGATCACCGACCCCGGGTCCACGAGCCCGGCCGCGGCGGCTCTCGCCCAGCACGCGATGCTGGACGGGCCCGAGGGCGAACGTCAACGTGTCTACTGGCATGGGCGCTTGGCGGGTGCGCCGGCGCTCGTCGAACTGCCCCTCGATCGGCGTCGCCCGCCCGCCCAGACCTGGACGGCCGAGCGCTTCCGACGTCCGCTCGATCCGGGTGCGGCGGCCAGCCTGGCCGCCCTGGCCCGAAGCACCGGCACCGACGCGAGCACCGTCGGCATGGCCGCGATGCTGACCCTCGTGCACCGGCTCAGCGGGGCCGGCGATGTCGTCGTCGGCTCGAGATCGGTCGATCGGATGCCAGCCCTCGCGGGAACCGAGCCTCGCGCCGTGGGCCCCTACGAGAACCTTCTGCTGCTGCGCGTTGCATTCGCCGACGATCCGTCGACTCGTGCTACCCTCGATCGGGTGCGAGCCGAGGTGGCTGGTGCTCGAGAGCACGGCGCCTATCCCTTCGAGCTCCTCGTCGAGGCGTTCGGCACCGCAAGGGAGCTCAGCCACGCCCCGGTGTGTCAGGTCGCGCTCGATGTGGAGACCGACGAGTCCCCCTCCGCCGACGACCTGCACTCGGCGCCGATCGACGTGAGCCCGCCCTGGAGCGAGCTCGACCTCGCGCTCCGGATCATCCGGCGGACTCACGAATGGCTGCTCGTCGTCGACTACGCGACCGACCTCTTCGACGCGGCGACGGTCGAACGTTGGTGCAGCCATCTGGAGGTCCTCCTCGGGGCCATGGCCGACTCGCCCGACGCTCCCGTCTCGACGCTGGCCTTGCTGCGCGACAGCCAGCAGCGATCGCTGCTCGCTCTCGACGATCACACCGCCTGCGCTCTGCGCGCGGTCTCGTTCCACGAGCTGTTCTGCGAGCAGGCGCTCGCCCATCCCGAATCCGTGGCCGTCGTTGCCGGATCGGGGCCGGGGTGCGAGTCGCTCACCTACGGGGCACTGGCCGGGCGCTCGGCAGCCCTGGCCGATCATCTGCGATCGCTCGGCGCGGGCCCCGGCACGCTCGTAGGGATCTGCGCCGAGCGATCGCCGGAGATGCTCGTCGGCCTCCTCGGGATCGTGCGCGCCGGCGCGGCCTACGTTCCCATCGACCCGGCGTTCCCCGCCCAGCGCATCGCCTGGATGCTGGAGGACTCCGCTGCGCCGATCGTGGTGACGACATCGACGTTGGCTCCCGTGCTGCCCTCCCACGAAGCCACGCTCGTACACCTCGACGAGCTCGGGGCCGGGGTGCCGCGCCCGCCAGTGTCCCTCGATTCCGCGTCCCTCGAGCCGGGCTCGGGGTCGTCGGCTCGAGGCGCGATCGCTCCCGCTCCCGGCACTGAGGACCTCGCGTACACGATCTTCACCTCGGGCTCCACCGGTCGGCCCAAGGGCGTGCAGGTCTCGCACGGCGCGTTGACCAACTTCCTCCAGGCCATGACCGATCGACCGGGGCTGCGCTCGAATGACGTGCTGCTCGCGGTCACCACGCTGTCGTTCGACATCGCCGCGCTCGAGCTCTTCGGCCCCTTGCTCGTGGGGGCCACGGTGGTGATCGCATCCCGGGCGGAGGCCGTCGACGGGCCGGCTCTCGTCGATCTCATCGACCGGCACGGGGTCACGGTCATGCAGGCGACCCCCGCGACCTGGCGGATGCTCATCGACGCCGGCTGGGCCGGTAGGCCCGGGCTCCGGGTCCTCTGCGGCGGCGAGGCGCTGCCCCCGGTGCTGGCCGAGGAGCTTCTCGGTCGGGGCGTCGAACTGTGGAACATGTACGGGCCCACCGAGACCACGATCTGGTCGTCGTGCGGACGGGTGCTGTCCGGTGCCCCGATCTCGCTCGGCGAGGCCATCGCCAACACCAGGCTGCACGTGCTCGATCGCCACGGGGCCGTGGCGCCGCTCGGTGTCGCGGCCGAGCTGTGCATCGCGGGCTCGGGCGTGGCGCTCGGGTACCTCGGGCGTCCCGATCTCACGGCCGAGAAGTTCGTCGACGAGCCGCAGCCGCCCGGTGGGGGCCGACCCCGGGCGAGGATGTACCGCACGGGCGATCTCGTCCGCCGCCGGTCGGATGCAACGATCGAGTTCGTGGGTCGGCTCGATCACCAGGTGAAGATCCGGGGATTCCGGATCGAGTTGGGCGAGATCGAGTCGACGCTGTCGAGCCATCCCACGCTTCGGGAGGTGGTCGTGGTGGCGCGCGACGACCCCGCTGGGGGTCAGCGACTCGTCGCCTACGTGGTGGGCGAGCCGGTCGCGATCGCCGAGGTCACCGCGCTCCGAGAGTTCCTTCGCGAGCGGCTTCCGGCGTACATGATCCCGTCCGCCTTCGTGGTCCTCGAGGCGTTTCCCCTGACGCCGAACGGGAAGATCGACCGTCGAGCGCTTCCCGAGCCCGAGCCCGAGCACCGGCGACCCGACGACGCCAGCCGGGCGACGCCCCGCTCGCCCGTCGAGATCCTGATCGGAGAGCTCTGGTCGGAGCTGCTGGGGCTCGATCGCGTCGGGCTCGACGACAACTTCTTCGACCTCGGCGGCAACTCGATCGTGGCGACCCGGCTCATCAGCCGGGTCACGGCGAGGCTGGGCGTCGACGTCGGGATCGGATCCCTGTTCGAACGGCCGACCGTGGAAGGGTTCGGGCTTGCCGTGACCGAGCACCTGGCCGGCGCGAACTGGGCCGACGAGCTGGCCCGGCTGCTCGACGATCTCGAAGGTGACGACCTCGACGAGGGCATCGACGCCGACACGATCGACGTTGTCCGCGGAGCGACGCCATGACCGACGAGCTCCGGTCCCGGATCGCGCAGCTCTCACCGGAGAAGCGGGCGCTCCTCGAGCGCAAGCTCATGCAGATGCGCCCCGCGGGTGCCGACGCCATCGGGCTACGTGATCGCACGGTTGCGTGCCCGCTGTCGTTTCCCCAACAGCGTCTGTGGTTCCTCGACCAGTGGGATCCCGGGGCGCCAACCTACAACGCCGCCTTGGCCATGCGGGTCGTGGGTCCGCTCGACGAGCACCGTCTCGAGAGAGCGATCGCCATGGTGATCGAGCGCCACGAGGCGTTGCGGACGGTGCTCGTCGAGCGCGATGGGATACCGGTGCAGGAGCTGCTCGAACCCTGGTTCTTCGAGCTGGCCCACGTCGATCTTCGGGATCCCCTCGGCGCGGGCGAGCTGCCCGAGCGGCCGCCAGCCGTCGACCTGGCCGACCGGCTGCGCGAAGCCTCACGCTGGCCCTTCGATCTCACGAGCGACCTGATGCTCCGGGTGACCGTCTTCCAGCTCGACGACGACGAGCGATGCCTTTTGTTCCAGGAGCATCACGTGGCCTTCGACGGCTGGTCCGATGCCATCCTGTTCGATGAGCTCGAGGCCATCTACCCGGCACTGCCCAGCCGTTCGACCGTCGACGGGCCATCGCCAACGGGCGCAGCGGTGATCGGGGTGTTGCCCGTGCTGCCCATTCAGTACGGCGACTTCGCAGCATGGCAACGCGGCCGGCTCGACGACGGGACTCTCGACGACCAGATCGAGTACTGGACGAACGAGCTCGGCGACGCTCCGACGCGCCTCGAGCTCCCCACCGACCTTCCCCGCCCTGCGGTGCAGACCTTTGCCGGCCGACACCTCCCGATCGCCCTCCCACGCGAGCTTGCCGAGGGTGTGGTCGGACTCAGTCGGGCCGAATCGGCGACGCCGTACCAGAGCCTCTTGGCGGCCTTTGCGCTCTCGCTGTACCGCTTCTCCGGCGCCGATGAGGTGCTCGTGGGCACCCCGATCGCCAATCGCGGTCGACCCGAGACCGAGCATCTCATCGGTTTCTTCGCGAACACCCTCGTGATGCGCGTCGACCTGCGGGGCAACCCGAGCTTCCGGGAGCTGATCGCACGGGTTCGGCGGTGTGCCCTGGGTGCCTATGCCCACCAGGACGTGCCCTTCGAGAAGATCGTCGAAGCGCTGAACCCCATGCGCCACCCGGGTTTCAACCCGCTGTTCCAGGTCAACTTCCGCGTTCAACCGAGCGCGCCGCGCTCGCTGGCGCTCCCCGGTCTCGAGATCCGCCCGGTCGAGGTCGACATCGGCTTCGCCCGGTTCGACCTGGCCCTCGAGCTGCAGCTCGGCGACACCGGGATCGGCGGGTACTTCGAGTACAACGAGCAGCTCTTCGTCCCTGCGACGATCGAACGGCTCGGGGCGAGCTTCGAGACGTTGCTCACCGACGCCGTGGCCGATCCCGACCGCCCCATCCTGGCGCTCGAGTTCCCGCCGGTGCGAGCGGCGCGGCGGGCCCGCTCCATCGCCGCCGCCGGAGCCAGTCGCCGCACGAGCCAGCCGCACGAGGCCGGCGAGCGGTGCCTGCCCGATCGCCAGCCCGAGCCCGAGGTATCCCGATGAGCACCTCCACCTTCCGATCATCCCCGCAGCAGGCCCGACTGTGGTCGTCGGTCGGCGGCGCCCGGGTGTGGGCGGTGGTCGAGATCGAGGGTGAGGTCAGCGACGATTCGCTGCGTTCGGCTCTCGAGCAGACGGTGATCCGGCACGAGATCCTTCGTACGACCTTTCCCGTGCCCGCGGGGCTGCGGACGCCGCTCCAGGCCGTCCACACCGAGCTCAGCCCGGCGGTGACCGTCCTGACCCTCGAACACCTCTCGCACGACGACGCACAGCGACGGGTCGAGGAGATCGTCGCTGAGTTGGCCGGGCGCACGCCGACGCCGGGTGACGAGCCGCCGGCCCTCACGGCAACGCTGCTCGTGCTCGGTCCGCAGCGCCGAACGCTGATCCTCGATGCAGCAGCCGTCGCCGTCGACGCCGCGTCGTGGCCCCAGCTCGTGGCCGATCTGGCCGCATTTGCCACGGGGGATACGGGCACGCTCGTCGACGAGACGCTCCAGTACGCCGACTTCGCCCAATGGCAGCACGACCTGTACGAGACCGACGACGACGCGCCAGCGGCGGCCGGCTTCTGGGCCGAGCGCGATCTGCCGTCGATCGTCGACCCCCTGCCGGTCTTCGCGCGCCCGGGCCGTGAGGGTCCGGCCCGCTCCCGCCACCCGCTCGATCTCGAGCCCACGGTGCTGGGGGAGATTGCCCGGGTGGCCTCGCGGTACGGAGTGAGCCCGGTGGTGCTGTGCGAGGCGGCGTTCGCCGCGTTCATCGCCCGTATCGATGCCCGCGAAACCGTCGACCTCGACGTGCACGTCGACGGCCGCGGCCTCGAGGAGCTCGACGGAGCACTCGGGGTGTTCGAGCGACCCCTTCCGCTGCGGCTCCGGATCGACGCCGCAGACACGGGCTTCGCCCCGTTCCTCGATCAGTATCGACGGATCCGCGACGACGCGCTTCGTTGGCAGGATCACGTGCCGCTCGTAGGGGTGCATGCCGCACCCGCGCTCGTGCACGGCGTGGCCACGGTGCCCCCGCCGACGGTGGTGCTTGCGAGCAGCGTGCGTTTCACGATCGTCGAAGCGGTCGGGGCCCGAGGGGCGGGGGGGATCGTCCTCGAGCTCGTGAGCTCCGACGGCGAGGGTGTCGAGGGGGCCTCGCTGGCCTTCGATGCCTCGATGTTCGAGCTCGCGACGATCGAGCGTCTCGGGAGATGCCTCCGGATGCTGCTCGGAGGGATCGCCGCCGATCCACTCACGCTCGTTGCCGAGCTGCCCATCCTCGACCCACTCGATGGCCGCCTCGTGACCGAGACCTTCAACCTCACCTCGGTCTCGCGGACCGGGCCCGGATCGGCCTTGCACCGCCTGTTCGAGGACCACGCGTCGGCTGTTCCGGAGCGTTCGGCCGTGATCGGAGCCGACGGGGTGCTGCGGTACGGCGACCTCGACGCCAAGGCCGAACGGCTGGCGCGCGTGCTCCGGGGTCATCGGGTCGGCCCCGACTCGGTGGTCGGGGTCTGTCTCGATCGCAGTACCGACGCCATGGTGGCGATCCTGGGGATCTGGAAGGCCGGCGGGGCATATCTCCCGCTCCATCCCGATCACCCCGACGGCCGCCTGGCGTACCAGCTCGAGGAGTCGAAGTCGCCGGTCCTGCTCACCCGCAGCGAGCTGAGCCCCCGCTTCGGCGCCTTCGCCGGCGTGATCGTCGACATCTCAGACTCCGACTCCGACTCCGACTCCGACATCGCCGACGCCGACGCCGCCGTATCCGTCGCGGGCCTTGCCGGGCCGGCGGTCGTCTCCAGCCTCGATGATCTGGCGTACGTGATCTACACGTCGGGCTCGACGGGGCTCCCCAAGGGCGTGGGCGTCACGCACGCCAACGTCGTGAACTACACACTGGCCCTGCTCGACCAGCTTCGGCTGGCTGGTGTACTGGGCGATGGCGAGGCCCTCACGTTCGGCTCGGTGTCGGCCCTGAGCACCGACCTCGGCAACACCGCTGTGTTCGCGGCACTGGCCTCGGGGGGGTGCCTCGATCTGGTGTCAACCGAGATCGCCAGCGACCCCCACCTCTTCCGCGACCACGTCGCGAACCATCACATCGACGTTCTGAAGATCACCCCGTCGCATCTCGCGGCGTTGCTTGCCAGTGAAGGGCCCGACGTCCTCCCCCGACGGCTTCTCGTGACCGGCGGCGAGGCCCTCTCGCACGATCTGGCCGAGCAGGTGCTGGCCACCCGCCGGTGCTCGGTGATGAACCACTACGGCCCCACCGAGACCACGATCGGCTCGTGCACCAACCTGCTCCGGCTCCCGAGCGACGCCGAGCGCAGTCAGTGGCGTCCGGCGACGGTGCCCATCGGCCGCCCCATCGCCAACACCCGGGTGTATCTCCTCGACCGTACGGGCACCCCGGTCCCCCCCGGTGTCGCCGGTGAGCTCCACATCGCCGGAGCCGGCGTGGCCCGGGGCTACCTGGGCCAGCCCATCGAGACCGCCGAGCGGTTCGTGTCCGAGCCCGGTGCTCCGGGCCGCATGTACCGCACCGGCGATCTGGCCCGCTGGCTGCCCGACGGCTCCATCGAGTTCCTCGGGCGCATCGACCAGCAGGTGAAGGTGCGGGGCTTCAGGGTCGAGCCGGCCGAGATCGAGGCCGTGCTGGCCCGTCATCCAACCGTGTCCCAGGCGGCCGTCGTGGCCCGGCCCGGTCCTGGAGGCGATCCCGAGCTCGTGGCCTACGTCGTCTCGGCGACCACCCCCGATGTCGAGACGCTGCGGGCCTTCGTCGCCACGATGGTTCCCGACTACATGGTGCCGGCCATCGTCGTCGTCCTCGAACGCCTCCCGGTCACCGCCTCGGGCAAGATCGACCGGTTGGCGCTGCCGGCGCCGGAGTCGATCTCGCCCGATGGCGACTACGTGGCCCCCCGCACCGAGATCGAGGAGAAGCTGGCAGCCATCTGGGCCGCCGTCCTGGGACGCGATCGGGTGGGCGTCGACGACAACTTCTTCCGTCTCGGCGGTCATTCCCTGCTCGCCACGCAGGTGATCGCCCGGGTGCGGGGCGAGCTCGCGGTCCAGGTGCCGTTGCACACCATGTTCGTCGCCCCCACCCTCGGAGGCTTCGCCAGCGAGGTGGAGGGCCTGCTCGTTTCGACGGGCGACGGTGACGGCGAGGACCTGGCGGCCCTGCTCGCCGAGCTCGAGTCGATGACCGACGAGGAGGCTGAGGCCCTCCTGGGCGACTCATGAAGCCGCTGACCGGTGCCGACGACCCGCGGCTGAAGAACCTGTCTGCTGCCAAGCGGGCGTTGCTCTTGCGGCGCATGGCCCACAGCGGCCCGGCGGCCGTCGCCGGCGACGGTCCCTTTCCCACCTCGTTCGACCAGGAACGCCTCTGGCTGCTCGACCAGGTCTCGGAGGCGGGGACGTACAACGTCGACCGCACCCTCCGCGTGACCGGCGCTCTCGACGTGGCCAGGCTCGAGGCGGCGTTCGCGGTGCTGGTCGAGCGGCACGAGGCGCTGCGAACGTCGTACAACCTCGACTCCGATGTGGTTCAGCGCATCACGGCACCGTCAGCAGTCGATGTCCTCGCCGTCGACCTCAGGGAGATCGCCTCCGAACCCGAGCGGGAGCGGCGGGCCACCCAGCTGGCCCGGGAAGCAGCGAGCGCCCGGTTCGATCTCACGAGCGGCAACCTCCTACGCGTCCGGGTGTCGCGTCTCGCCGACGACGAGTGGCGCGTGGTCGTGGTGGTGCACCATCTGGCATCCGACGAGACCGCGGCTGCGGTGCTGTTCACCGAGCTGGCCGAGGTGTACGGAGCGCTGGGCCAGGGTCGAGCACCCGAGCTCCCGACCCTGTCGGCCCGGTATGTCGATTTCGCGGTGTGGCAACGCGACCAGCTCCGTGGGCCCAAGCTCAGCGGTCTGCTCGAGTACTGGACGGGGCATCTCGGCGGCGCGCCTGCGGTGCTGGAGTTGCCGGCCGACCGGCCCCGACCGGCGGTGTCGAGCGGCCGCGGCGACCGTCTCCAGGTGCCCGTCGACCCGGCGCTGTTCGCTCGGCTCGACGATTTCGCCCGGCAGGCTGGCGTCACCCGCTTCCACGTCGTGTTGGCTGCGGGGTGCGCCTTGCTGCAACGGATGAGCGGGCTCGACGATCTCGTCGTGGGCACCCCGGTGGCCGGCCGCCACCTCGAGGGCTTCGAGCGCGTCGCCGGGTGCTTCACGAACACGGTGGCGCTGCGGGTGGACTGTGCGGGCCGCCCCACCGGGGCCGAGTTCGTCGGGCGGGTGCGCGACGTGCTCGTCGCGGCGATCGAGCACCAGGAACTGCCCTTCCAGGTGCTCGTCGACCATCTCGATGCCGCGCACGACCTGTCGGTGTCACCGGTGTTCCAGGTCATGATCATGCAGCAGGACCTGCGCTCGGCGGGCTCGGCGGGGCTGCCCGGGCTCGACGTCACCGTCGAGGAGCCGGCCACCGGGACCGCCAAGCTCGATCTCCTGCTCCGTTTCGCCGAGACGCCCGCCGGACCCGTGTTGGGCTCCGAGTACTCGACCGATCTGTTCGATCGGGCCACCATTGCCCGCTGGCTGCGCTGGTACCTCGAGCTGCTCGACGGGCTCCTCGCCGATCCCGGCCGCCCGGTCGACGAGATCCCCGTGATGTCGGCCGCCGAGCGAGCCCAGCTCGAAGCGTTCGGAACGGGCCGACTCGAGCCGGGTGACGGGCGTCTCGTCACGTCGTCACTGGTTGACCAGGCGCGCCTGCGGCCCGCCGCGCCGGCCGTCTCCGACACCGAGCGCAGCTACGACTACCAGACCCTGGAGCGCCGCAGCCGCGACCTGGCCCGGGCGTTGCTCGCCCGGGGAGTCGGCCGGGGGGATCTGGTGGGTGTCTACCTCGACCGGACGGTCGATCTGGTCGTGACCCTGCACGGCATCGTGCGCGCGGGTGCAGCCTACGTTCCGCTCGACCCCGCGTACCCCGTCGATCGCATCCGGGTGATCATCGACAGCGCCCGGCCGAAGCTCGTGGTGACCGAGCAGGCTCTGGTCGACGACCTCTCAGCGATGACGGTCGACGCCCCGGTGGTCCTCGTCGACACCGACTGGCCCGCCATCGAGGCCGCTCCCGCCGTGGCGTTGCCGGAGCCCTCGGCCGAGGATCTCGCCTACGTGATCTTCACCTCGGGCTCCACCGGTCGACCCAAGGGGGTGCGGCTGCCGCACCGGGCGCTGGCGAACCTCATGGCCTCCCTCGCTGTCACGCCCGGGCTGTGGGCCGAGGACGTGATGGTCGGCGTCACCACGCCGGCCTTCGATCTCTCGGTACCCGACTGGTTCCTCCCGGCCTGGGTCGGCGCGCACCTCGTGGTCGTCGGCGCCGAGACCGCGCTCGACGCCGATGCATTGGGCGCCCGCCTGGCCGGGGTGGCGGCAACGGTGATGGACGCCACGCCCGCCACGTGGCGGCTCCTGATCGAGAGCGGGTGGTCGGGCTCGCCAGACTTGCGGGCCTGGTGTGGGGGCGAGGCCTGGTCTGACTCGCTGTCGGGTCCCCTCGGGGCCCGTTGCGGCGAGCTGTGGAACATGTACGGGCCCACCGAGACCTGTGTGTGGTCGGCCGCCCGGCGGATCGAGCCCGGCGGCGCCGTCCGCATCGGAGGCCCGCTGCGAAACACCGCCGTCGCCGTCGTCGACGCCCGTCTCGAGCCCGTGCCGCTGGGCGCACCCGGCGAGCTGTGCATCGCGGGCGATGGGGTGGCGTTGGGCTATCACGGCCAGCCCGAGCTCACCGCCGAGCGTTTCACCCGAGCTCCCGAGCGAGGGTCGGCGGGCGGCCCACGCGAACGAGTGGGGACGGTCGGAACGCCGAGCACGCCCGGGACGACCTGGTACCGCACGGGCGACGTCGCTCGCTGGCGGGCCGACGGCACGATCGAGTTCCTGGGCCGGCTCGACCATCAGGTCAAGCTGCGCGGCTTTCGGATCGAGCTGGGCGACGTGGAGACCGCGCTGGCTACCCACGACTCCGTTGCCGAGGCGCTGGCCCAGGTGGTGCCCGGTCCCGCAGGCGAGGCCGAGCTGGTGGCCTGGATCACCCCCGCCGACGGGGCGAGCGGGCCGTCGCCAACCACGCTGCGCGACCACGCCCGAGCCACGCTTCCCGGCTACATGGTGCCGGCGACGATCGTCGTTCTCGACGCCTTCCCGCTCACGCCCAACGGCAAGATCGACCGGAGCGCGCTCGCTCGCCCGACCTGGGAGCTTGACGACGGGCACGGTCGCACGATCATCGGGGCCCGGACCGACTCCGAGCGCATCGTCGCCGCGATCTGGCGTGACGTGCTCGGCCGGGAACGCATCGACGTCGAGACCGGGTTCTTCGACGTGGGCGGGAACTCGCTGCTCGCGGCACGGGTGATCGCCCGGCTGCGCGATGCCTCCGGTGTCACCGTTGCGTTGCGGGAGCTGTTCAGGGAGCCGACGGTGGCTGCGCTGGCTGCACGCATCGACGCTGCTGCTCGTGTCGGTCGACGGGACGATGCCGCGAACGGTGCTGGTGACCGCCCCGGGTCGATCGGGCCCCGCCACCGAACCGGCCCGGCTCCGCTGTCGTTCGGGCAGGAGCGCATGTGGCTGCTCGAGCAGATGGCCCCTGCGAACCGTGCCTACAACGTCGCCCGGGCGTTCCAGCTCCGGGGGCCCTTTGACGTCGAGGGGTTCGGGCGGGCCCTGACCCGGGTCCAGGAACGCCACGAGATCCTCCGGACCAACTATCCACTCCTCGACGGGGCGCCCGTCCAGACCATCCAGGCCATCCAGACCGTGCTGGAGTCCGGCGCGCCCGTGCACGACGTGGTCGATCTCTCCGATGTGGCCGTTCCCGAAGGCGATCGCGGACCCGAGCGTGGAGTGGCCGCAGCGCTGGCGTCGTTCGCCGAGCTCGGCTTCGACCTGGTTGCCGGGCCCGTGTGGAGGGCCCGGGTGTGGCACCTGGGGCCGGCCGACCATGTCGTCTGCGTCGTCGTGCACCACATCGCGTTCGACGGCTCGTCACTCGGGGTCCTGTGGCGCCAGCTCGCCGAGGCCTACGCCGCCGAGTCGACGGGTCACACACCCGAATGGTCCGAGTGGTCCAAGCGGTCCGGAGGGTCCGGGCCGCAGCTCCAGTACGCCGACTACGCGTCGTGGCAGCGCGATCAGGAGGCCACGGGAGCGTTCGCCGAAGGTCGGGCCCGGTGGAAGCGCCGCCTGGCCGGTGCACCGACACGACTCGAGCTCCCCACCGACGCCTCTCGTCCGCCGGTGCAGGCGTTCGCCGGCGAGCGACTCGTCCACGCCTACCCGGCCGCGCTGTCGACGGGCCTGGCCGGGCTCGCCCGGGCGAACGGGGCGTCGATGTACCACGTCCTCGTGGCTGCGGTCTCGGTGCTGTTGCACCGCTGGTCGGGTCAGACCGATCTGGTCCTGGGCACGCCCGTGGCCAGCCGGGCCCACGTCGAGCTCGAGGAGCTCATCGGGTACTTCGCCAACACGTTGGCTCTCCGGGTACCCGTCGACGGTGACATGACCTTCGTCGAGCTCGTGGCACGCGCTCGCGAGGTCGTGCTCGATGCCTTCGACGACGACACCGTTCCGTTCGAGCACGTCGTCTCGGAGGTGGCACCCGAGCGCGACCTGAGCTCGTCGCCGATCTTCCAGGTTCTGGTCGTCCTGCAGAACATGGAGCGGTCCCGCTTCGACGTCCCGGGCCTCGACGCCGTGTCGCTGACCGTGCCTCGACGGTGGTCACAGTTCGACCTGTCGTTCAGCTTCCATCACCATCCGACCGGATTGACGATGGGACTCGAGTACGACACGGCGCTGTTCCGGCACGAGACCGTCGAACGCATGGTGTGCGAGCTCGGCATCCTGTTCGAGGCCGCGCTGGCCGATCCCACGTGTCCGGTCGGCGACCTGGCGTTGCTCACGCCGAGCGAGCGCCACCTCGTGCTCGACGCCTGGCAGGGCGCGATCGTCGAGACGCCACGGATCGCCGTCGTCGATCTCGTCGCGGCCACGGTGGCTCGCACGCCCGGAGCGGTCGCCGTCGAGCACGCGGGTTCGGTGCTCACCTACCGGGAGCTGTACGAGCGGGCGAGCCTCCTGGCGCGCGACCTCCGGACCATCGGGGTCGGGCCCGGGATCCCCGTTGGCGTCACCGTCAATCGATCGCTTGCGCTCCCCGTGGCCGTGCTGGGCATCCTCATGGCCGGTGGCGGCTACGCCCCGATCGATCCTGCCTACCCCGTCGACCGAGTGGCCACCATGCTCGACGATGCGGCCATCGGGGTTGTCGTCACCCAACCCGCGTTGGCGATGGGCTTTCACGATCGCCCGATCACGCTCGTCACGCTCGACGACGACGGTCGGCTCACCAGCCCGAGCGGCAGGGCCACCGCGTTCGTCTCGGCAACCAGCTCGGCTGCCGAGGCGCCCGGCGATGGAACGGGCGCGGGTTGCGACGCCGGCCCCGACGACCTGGCGTACCTCATCTTCACCTCGGGCTCGACCGGTCGACCCAAGGGCGTCGCCATGACCAACGGTCCCTTGGTGAACCTGCTCACGTGGCAGCTCCGCACGTGGGACGAGCCGTCGCCGGCTCGAACGCTGCAGTTCGCTTCGTTGAGCTTCGACGTGGCCTTCCAGGAGCTCTTCGCCACGTGGGCGGCGGGCGGAACGCTGGTGCTCGTCGACGAGCACACCCGCCTCGACCCCGACGCCTTGGCCCGGTTCTGCGACGAGCAGCGCATCGAGCGGCTCTTCGTCCCGTTCGTGGCCCTCAACACCCTGGCCGAGGCCGTTCGGGCTCGGGGCCGGCGCCCCGAGACGTTGCGCGAGGTCATCACCGCCGGTGAGGCGCTGCGCGTGACCCCGGCGATACGGTGGATGTTCGGGAGCGTCGGCCCGTCGGGTGCGACGATCGCCCTGCGCAACCAGTACGGGCCCACGGAGAGCCACGTGGTCACCGAGTTGGAGCTGGACGGGCCACCGGACGATTGGCCGGCGCTCCCGTCGATCGGGCGACCAGTGGACAACGCCCGCATCCTGGTCCTCGACCCGCGGGGGCAACCCACGCCGATCGGGGTGGTCGGCGAGCTCCACATCGGCGGGCCCGTGCTGGCGCGGGGCTACCACGGCCGACCCGAGCTCACCGCCGAGCGCTTCCTCGACGACCTGTTCATCGGGGAGGGGTCCCGGGGTCGGCTCTACCGCACCGGCGACCTGGCTCGTTGGCTCGCCGACGGAACCATCGAGTTCCTCGGTCGCATCGACCACCAGGTGAAAATACGCGGGTTCCGGGTCGAGCTGGGCGAGGTCGAGGCGGCCCTGAACAGCCATCCGCTGGTCGGTGCCGCGGTTGCGATGGCCCGCGACGACGACGCCGGGGCACGGACGCTGGTTGCGTACCTCACGCCCCACGACGCCGCGAGACGCCCGACAGCCGGCGAGCTGCGGGCCCATCTCTCCCAGAGCCTCCCTGGCTACATGGTTCCGTCGGCCTTCGTCGTGCTCGACGGCTTTCCCTTGTCGCCCAACGGCAAGGTCGATCGGCGCCGGCTCCCGGCCCCGGCGGTCGACGACCTCCGGGGTGGCGCGCCGGCCCCCGTCGCTCCACGAACGCCCGTCGAGCAGCAGCTGCACGAGATCTGGGTCGCGGTTCTCGGGGGGTTCGACCCCGGGGTGCTCGACAATTTCTTCGAGGTCGGCGGCGACAGCATCCGGGCCGCCCGGATGGCGGCGCGCCTCCGGACCGACCTGGGGATCGAGCTGCCGCTGCGAGCGGTCTTCGAGCAACCCACCATCGCCGGCTTGGCCGAGCGGATCTCGTCGGAGTTGATGGAAACGGATCTTCTCGACATCTCCGACAAAGAGCTCGCAGCGTTGCTCTCCGAGCTGGAGGAGGACAAGGGGTGAAGGCCCAGAATCGCGCGGTGGCCCCGTCGAACCAGGAGCAGCTCGACCGGCTGACCCCGGCGCAACGCGAGGCACTCGAGCGCAAGCTCCTCGAGCGGCGCGCCCGGAGCGCCAAGGCCGATCGCATCCCGAAGCTCGAGCCGGGCGGTCCACGGCCGTTGTCGTTCGCGCAGGAACGCATGTGGTTCCTCAACCGGCTGCAACCCGAGGCGAGCATCTACAACGTGCCCGAGGCGATGCGGGTGCGGGGTGCCATCGACGTCGACGCATTCGCCGAGGCCGTCAACGACGTGGCGGCAGTCCATGAGATCCTCCGGACCACGTACACCACTGTTGGCGGCGAGCCCACGCAGGTCGTGGGCGATCCCGGGCGCTTCGATGTGCCGATGATCGACCTGTCGGTGATGGAGCCCGATGCCCGGGCCGGCGCGCTCGCGGCGCACCTCGACTCGGTGGCGGCATCGCCGTTCGACTTGGAGGCGGGCCCGGTTCAGCGCTGGCGTGTGTACCGGCTGGCCGACGACGACCACGTGGTGCAGATGGTCGTGCACCACATTGCGTACGACGGCGTGTCGCAGGGGCTGTTGTGGCGGCAGATCGTCACCGCCTACGAGGCGCGTCGTTCGGGTCTCGTTCCCGCTGTTGCTGAACCCGAGCTGCAGTACGCCGACTTCGCCGCCTGGCAACGAAGCGCGACGGCCCGGGGCGACTTCGCGAGGCAGCTCGATCACTGGCGTACGGAGCTGGCCGATGCGCCGGCGCTGCTCGAGCTCCCGACCGACTTCCCCCGTCCGGCGATCCATCGCGGCGTCGGGCGCAGGGTCGTGCGGACCGTGCCGGCTGGCACGCTCGAGGGCCTGCATCGCATCGCCCGGGAGCAGCGGACCACCCTGTTCGTGACGCTCTTGAGCGCCTGGCAGCTCCTGCTCGCTCGAACCACGGGACAGCCCGATGTGGTCGTCGGAACCCCCGTGGCCGGTCGGTCCCGTTCGGAGACCGAAGACCTCGTGGGCTGTTTCGTCAACACGCTGGCCCTGCGGACCACGGTCGACGGCTCGCTCGGATTCCGGTCGATGGTCGATCGCGTGCACGAGACGGTCGTCACCGGTTTCGACAACCAGGACGTCCCGTTCGAGCACGTCGTCGCCGAGCTGGCCCCAGAGCGCGATCTGAGCATCACGCCGATCTTCCAGGTGATGATCGTGCTCCACAACCAGGCCGGCGGCAGCTTCGACGCCCCGGGATTGCACATCACCCCGGAGTCGTACGATCGCGATGCGTCGCCGTTCGACCTGACGCTCGTGCTGCGCGAAGACGAGGGCGTCCTTCGAACGACGATCGAGTACAGCACCGAACTCTTCGACGCCGCGACCGTCGGGGCGCTCGTCGATCGGTTCACGCAGCTGCTGGCCGGGGTCGTCGCCGATCCCGAGGCACCCGTCGCCACGGTGGCGATCATCTCGCCCGAGGAACGCCATTTCCTGCTCGAGGGGTGCAACGCCACCGCGGCGCCGTACTCGAGCGACATGCGGCTCGACCAACTCGTGGGCGCCCAGGTCGCGGCCCGGCCCGACGCAGTGGCGGTCGTGGCCGACGACGCCACGCTGACCTATTCCGAGCTCGATGCTCGGGTGAACCGGCTCGCTCACGAGCTGCAAGCTCTCGGCGTGGGGCCGGGGATCGCCGTCGGGGTGTGCTGCGAACGCTCGACCCACCTGGCCGTCTCCCTCCTCGCGACGCTGCGCGCTGGAGGTGTCTGCCTGCCGCTCGATCCCGTGCAGCCCACCGAACGCCTCGCCGTGATCCTTGCCGACGCGGGCGATCCCATGGTCCTGACCACCCGGTTGCAGCAGGCGATCCTGCCTGCGGCGTCCACCGTGGTGGTGCTCGACGACGTCCCCGTCGATCGCATGCTCGGAGCGCGTGTCGTGGCGGCCCCTGCCACGACGGCCGGGCCCGACGACGTCGCGTACCTCATCTACACCTCGGGCTCCACCGGGGTTCCCAAGGGTGTCGAGCTCCGCCATCGAAGCCTGGTCAACTACGTCACGGCCATCAGGGATCGCTTCGGGTTCACCCCGGAGGATCGGGTGCTGCAGATCTCGTCCATCGGCTTCGACATGAGCATCAAGGAGCTGTACGGGGCCTGGACCACGGGGGCCACGGCCGTGCTCCGGTCCGAGCTCGTGCCGATCGCCGGTCCCGAGTTCCTCGACTGGCTGCACGAGCGGCGAGTGACCGTGATGTGCCTGCCCACCGGGTACTGGCACGAGTGGGTACGCGACATCGACGTTCAGGGGGCCACGGTTCCCAGCACGCTCCGCGCGGTCATCGTGGGCGGCGAGAAGGCACTCGTTGCGACCTACCAGATGTGGCAGCGGGTGGGCGGTGCCGCGGTGCGTTGGATCAACGTGTACGGGCCCACCGAGACCAGTGTCATCGCCACCTCGTTCGAGGCCGGGCCCGATCACCCCATCGGCGCCGGCGACATTCCCATCGGATCACCCATCGCCAACGTGCGTCTGTACGTGCTCGACGAACAGCTCGAGCCGGTCCCCGTCGGCGTTCGCGGCGAGCTGTACATCGGCGGCGTCGGACTCGCTCGCGGCTACCGCAACAAGCCGGAGCTGACGGCCGAACGGTTCGTGGTCGATCCGTTCGTGTCCGGCCCGTCGGCGTTCGGCGACGAACCCCGCATGTACCGCACGGGCGACATCGTGCGGCGCCGGTCCGACGGCGATCTCGAGTACGTCGGGCGTACCGACAACCAGGTGAAGCTCTCGGGGTTCCGGATCGAGCTCGGTGAGATCGAGCACGCGATCGGCGCCCATCCCGCAATCAGCGCGGCACTCGTGAGGGCCGTCGGGGATTCGAGCGCCCGCCATCTCGTGGCCTGGGCCGTCGTGGCGCCCCATCGGGAGCCCGGCCACACCGACCGGCCGACATCGGACGAGCTGCGGTCGTTCGTCCGCGAGCGGCTCCCCGCCTACATGGTGCCATCGGCCTTCGTGGTCCTCGACGAGTTCCCGCTCACCCCGAACGGCAAGGTCGACGTCCGGGCCCTGCCGCAGCCGTCCACCGCCGATCACGCCGTGAGCGACATCGTTGCTCCCCGCAACGCCGACGAGCGGAGGATGCACGAGGTGTGGCAACGGGTCCTCGGCATCGACGTTCCGATCAGCGTGCACGCCGGCTTCTTCGACATCGGTGGGCACTCGGTGATGGCCGTGCGTCTCTTCAGCGAGATCGAGCGTGAGTTCTCGGTCCGGCTCCCTCTCACGGCGATATTCCAGGGCGGCACGATCGCCGAGCTGGCGGCCTCGGTGGCCCGTCCGGCACCGGTCGAAGAGCGATTCGCGCCCGTGGTCACCTTGCAACAGGGACGACCCGGGCGTCCCCACGTGTACCTCGCTCCGTGGGCGAACGGCGAGGTGCTCGGATTCCGACCCCTCGTCGAGCGGCTCCCCGACGACATCCCCGTCTTCGGGCTCCAGTCGTTGGGGCTCGACGGGCGCACGTACCCCCACCGCAGCATCGAGCAGATGGCCGTGTACTTCACCGAGGCCATCCTCGAACGTGATCCTGACGGCCCGTTCGTGCTCGGGGGTTTCTGCTTCGGGGGCATGGTCGGCCTGCGCATAGCCCAGCTCCTCACCGACCGGAACAAATGCGTGCAGCTGTTGGTGCTGTTCGACACCAACCGCGGCGATCCTGATGCCCCGGTCGATCGCGTCGCTCGTGAGCGTGAGATCCGTCAGCGCTTCGAAGTGCGCAACGGCCCGGCCCGATGGGCGTACGTGAAGAAGCGGGCCTGGGACGCCACCATGAGGGTGTACCTCACCGTGTGGTGGATGGCCTTCGACCTCTGGGAGCGAAGGCGTTGGCCGTTGCCTCGGGTCCTCTCCAACCTCAAGCGGGTCAACACCCGTTCCTTGCGCGGCTACCGGTATCGCGATGCACCCTGTCCGGTGCTGATCCTCCGCCGGGGCGACGAGGATCTCCTCGACAGTTACTACGACGGTCCGTTCCGGGCCATGATGGAGCACGTGCACCTCGACATCCGTGTGGTCGCTCCCTTCGAGACGACCACCCACCTCGAAGTGATGCAAGAGCCCGTCGTGGCGGTCACGGCCGCCGAGGTGCTCGCCGCGCTCGAGCGGTCGAGTGCAGCCGGTCGGGTCGGCGAGCGGACGGGCCCATGAGCACGAGCAGCCACGATCGTCTGAGCGCACTCTCACCGGCCAAGCGGGCCGTCGTGGAGCAGCAGCTCGCCCAGCGCCAGTACCGGGCCCAGGCCCGTCGTGCCGGCTTGGGCCACACGAGCGGACCGGGTCCGTTCCCGGTGTCGTACGACCAGGAACGGCTCTGGCTGCTCGACCAGCTCGATTCCGGCTACGTCGTCACCCGGGTCCTGCGCATCCGGGGACCCCTCGACACGCACGCGCTCGGGCGGGCGTTCGACCTGTTGGTCGAACGGCACGAGGCGCTGCGGACCCGGTTCCGCCTGTTCGATGGCACCCTGATGCAGGAGATCGTGCCCGCCTCGACGGTCACCATCGAGCGGATCGAGATCCCGCTTTCGGCGCACTGCCCATCGGCTTTGCTCACCGGTGCTCTCGGGGCTGTTCGCGCGATCGCCGAGCGCCCCTTCGACCTCGATGGCGGGAACCTCCTGCGGGTCGCGCTCGCTCAGTTTGGTGACGACGACCACCTCCTCGCCGTGGTGGTGCACCACCTGGCGTCCGACGACGGTTCCAAGGCCGTGCTGTTTCGAGAGCTCAGCGAGAGCTACAACGCCTTCCGTGCCGGGACCGACCCGGCGATGCCCGTTCCCGCTCACCGCTACGCCGACTTCGCCGTCTGGCAGCGCGATCGCCTCGAGCGCGACGGGCTGCACGACACGATCGCGGCGTGGCGGCGTCAGCTCGACGGGGCGCCGGCGGTCATCGACCTCCCCCTCGATCGTCCGCGTCCGGCCGCCTCCACCGGACGGGGCGAGCGCGTCCATCGTGCCCTGCCCGAGGTCGTGGTCGACCAACTCCGTACGGTCGCCACCGGGCAACGGGCGACGCTGTTCAGCGCGATGACGGCGGTATACGGTGCCCTCCTGTGCCAACTCACAGGCCAGGAAGACATCGTCGTCGGAACCCCCGTGGCCGGCCGGACCGTGCCCGGGCTCGACGACGTCATCGGGTTCTTCGCCAACACGTTGGTGCTCCGGCTCGACCTGTCAGGCGACCCGACCTTCCTCGAGCTCGTCGCCAAGACCCAGGCCGTGGTGTCCGACGCGCTCGATCGCCAGGAGCTGCCGTTCCAGCGACTGGTCGAAGAGCTCAACCCGGCACGCGACCTCGCCGTGTCGCCGGTGTTCCAGGTGATGCTCACCGTCGAGGACGGGCGTCCGCTCGAGCTCCACCTCGATGGTTGCGACGTCGAGGTCGTGAACCCCGACCAGGCTGGAGCCAAGTTCGACTGGACCATCAGCGTGATCCAGCGCAGCTCGACCTGGGAGCTGATGTCGGAGTGGTCGTCAGACGTCATCGACCAGGCGACGGTGGCACGATGGCTCGACTGGTTCGAGCGGTTGCTGGCCGCGGTCGTCGATCAGCCCGATGTCGCGTTGTCACGCCTGCCCATGATCAGCCGCGAAGACGAGCAGGAGCTGGCGAGGTGGGGCACCGGCCCCGAGGTCATGCCGGGTCCTCTCGTGGTCGAGCAGTTCGAGGCCGTTGTCGCCGCCCAGCCCGACGCCGTCGCCGTGATCGGCGCGAGTGGTCGCCTCACCTATCGTGACCTCGATCACCAGAGCCGGGCGCTGGCGCGGCACCTCGCCAGCCTCGGGGTCGGGCGGGGCGACCTCGTCGGGGTGTGCCTGAACCGTGACGTGCGACTACCGGTGGCGCTCTGGGCGATCGTGCGGGCCGGCGCCGGCTACGTCCCTGTCGACCCCGACTATCCCGACGACCGGACCGAGGCGATCCTCAGCGACGCCCGGGTCTCGGTCGTGGTCACCGAATCGGCGTGCCTCGACCGGCTCCCGGTCCGGCGTGCCACCACGGTCCAGCTCGACCTCGACGCCGGAGCCATCGCTCGAGCTCCCGAGACCGAGCTTCCCGTGCCGGAACCCGACGACGTGGCGTACGTGATCTTCACCTCGGGCTCGACCGGTCGTCCCAAGGGCGTGCGCCTCCCGCACCGGGCCCTGGCGAACTGCGTCTCGTCACTGCGGGCCAGCCCGGGCCTGCGGCCTGACGACGTCCTGCTCGGGGTGACCACGCCGGCGTTCGACCTCTCGGTTCCCGACTGGTTCCTCCCGGCGACGACCGGCGCCTGCCTCGTGATCGCCGAGGCGGACCGGATCGCCGACGGCGAGGCGCTGGCCCGTCTGATCGACACGCAACGGGTGACGGTGATGCAAGCCACGCCGGCGACCTGGCGCCTGCTCGTCGAGTCGGGCTGGGCCGGCAGCCCGCAGTTGCGGGTGTGGTGCGGCGGCGAGTCCTGGGGCGAGAAGCTGGCCGACCAGCTCCACGCCCGCTGCGCCGAGGTCTGGAACATGTACGGTCCGACCGAGACGTGCGTCTGGTCGGCCGCGGCCCGGGTGGAACCCGGCCAGCCGGTCCGCATCGCCGGGCCGCTGAACAACACCCGGCTGGTCATCCTCGACCGGCACGACCGGTCGTCGGGCCTCGGTTGCCCGGGCGAGCTCTGCATCGGCGGCGACGGTGTGGCGCTCGGATATCACGCTCTCCCGGAGCTCACCGCCGAGCGGTTCGTCCCCGACCTGGTGCAGCCGTCCCGATCGATGTACCGCACCGGCGATCTCGCCCGGTGGCGCAACGACGGCACGATCGAGTTCCTCGGCCGCCTCGACCACCAGGTGAAGCTCCGAGGCCATCGGGTCGAGCTCGGTGAGATCGAGGCCGCGCTCACGTGCCGACCGGGCGTCGACGCCGCCGTGGTCGTGCTCAGCGAGATCGTCGAGGGCGATCCGCAACTCGTCGCCTATGTGCAGTGTCCGCACTCGGGCACATGCGAGACCCCGGCCGAGCTGCGCAGCGCGCTCGTCGCGGTCCTCCCCTCCTACATGGTGCCGGCCACCTTCGTCGTGCTCGATGCACTGCCGCTCACACCCAACGGGAAGGTCGATCGCGCCCGGCTCCCCGACCCGACGGCGACCGACTGGTCCGCGAGCTCGGAGTACGAGCCACCTTCTGACCTGCTCGAGCAGACCGTGGTGGCGATCTGGCAGGAGGTGCTGAACCGGACGGTCATCGGACGGTCTGACTCGTTCTTCGAGCTCGGTGGGCACTCGTTGTCGGCGGTACGGATGTTCGCTGAGATCGAACGGCGCTGCGGTGTGCGGCTCCCGCTGGCGACGATCTTCAAGGGGGCTACCGTCGCCGCCATCGCTGCCGAGATCAGGGAGCGTGAAGGTGACCAACGCCCATGGCGCTCGCTCGTGATGCTGCGGCCGGGCACGGGCTCAGGACCCGCGTTGTTCCTCTGCCCGATGCTCGGCGGCGAGGTGTTCAGCTGGAGGGACCTCGTCCGTCACCTCTCCGAGTCGCAGACGGTGTACGGGCTCCAGGCGCTGGGGCTCGACGGCCGTGACTGGCCTCTCCGATCGATCGAAGCCATGGCCGCCCACTTCATCGCGGAGATGAGGACCGTCCATCCCCATGGGCCGTTTCTGTTGGGCGGGTTCTGCTTCGGCGGGGCCGTGGCGCTCGAGATGGCGCACCAGCTGGTGAGGGCTGGTGAGGATGTGGCCCTCTTGGCGCTCGTCGACGTGAGTCGCCATGTCGCGGCCGCCCGAACCTCAGCCATCGACGCCCACCGCCACAAGCTCGAGAAGTTCCGCTCCCAGGGCAAGGGCGGGGTGGGCTCGTGGATCGTGCACCGGGCAAACAACGTGCGCGTGAAGGCGATCAAGCGTGTGTGGTGGTCGGTCTACGACCGCTACGAACGCAGCGAACGCGACCTCCCCCGCCGCATGCAGAACGTCCGGTGGGTCAACCAGCGCGCGATCGACGCGTGGGACGCCCCGCCGAGCCCGTGCCGGGTGACACTGTTCAGGCGGCAGTCACTGGCCCTCGAGAGCTCGTTCTATCGCGGCTCGTTGCGGGACAAGCTTGCGACGCGGGGACTCGACGAGCTGGTGATCGGCGACGCGGCGCTCGACCACGTCGACCTGATCCGAGAGCCGGCCGTGCGCGAGCTGGCACAGGCGTTCACCGACGTCATCGAGCAGTGCAGTCGCCGGAGCGACGGGGGCTCGCCCGTTCCTTCACAGCAGACCCACGATCCGGACGATCGCGTTTCATCGACCCCGCGAACCCTGGAGGCATGATGGAAGCAGGAACCACGACGACCGACAACGGGCCGAGCGGGCCGCGGCCGATGAAGCGCCGGGCTCTGCGCATCGACGCCGACAGCCTGGTGACAAAGGGTTCCCACCCCGACGCCGGCGGTCCGATGCCCCTCGTCGTGCAGCCGGCGATGGACGGTGTCGATCTGGCCGCCTGGGCGAGCGAGCACCGGGACGAGATCATCAACGACACGCTGATCCACGGCGCCGTGCTCTTCCACAATTTTCAGCGGTCGACTCCGGCCCTGTTCGGGTCGGTGGCCCAGGCCATCTGCCCCGATCTCTTTGGCGAATATGGTGATCTTCCCAAAGAAGACAGCGCAGCGAACATCTACAAGTCGACCCCGTACCCGTCGGACAAGACGATCCTTTTCCACAACGAGAGTTCCCACCTCCCGACCTTCCCGCTCAAGCAGTTCTTCGGGTGTGTCGTGGCGTCACCGACCGGAGGTGAGACGCCGTTGCTCGACTGCCGGCGGATCTACCAGGAGATGGACCCCTCGATACGTCATCAATTCGAGACAAAGGGTCTCCGCTACACTCGCACCTTCGCCGAAGGCCTCGACGTGTCCTGGGAGGACTTCTTCAAGACACGTGATCGTTCGGAGGTTGAACGACGGTGCGCCGCCGAAGGTATGACCTGCGAGTGGACCAGCCGGGGCTACCTGCGGGTCGCGAGCGTCGTTCCCGCTGTCGAGGTGCATCCGGTCACGGGCGAGACGTCGTTCTTCAACCAGGTGCAGCTCCACCACGTCTCGTGCCTCGACGCCGACACCCGCCAGGCCATGCTGGCGCTCTTCGACCTGGCCGACCTGCCCCGTAACGTGTACTTCGGTGACGGCAGCGAGATCCCCGACGACACAATGGCCCACCTCGGCTCGTTGTTCGATCAGCACGCTGTCGCCCTTCCCTGGACGGCCGGCGACATGCTCATGCTCGACAACATCATCGTCAGCCACGGCCGCCGCCCGTTCACCGGCGATCGGAAGATCGTGGTGGCGTTGGCGCAGATGCAGCATCGCGACGGTGCGCGGGTCAGCGCGTCGGCCTGACGAGTGATGAACGCCGACTCCAACCACTTCCGCCTGTCGCCGCACCAGGCCGCTCGAACGACGTGGATCGGTCAGACGCGCGCGCGTGCCCGGGTCCTGGTCGACGGACAGATCGACGTGGAGGAGCTCGGGAAGGCGTTCGACCGGGTGGTGCAGCGGCACGAGATTCTCCGTACGAGCTTTCCCACCCCGGCCGGGCTCGCGGTGCCGGTCCAGGCGGTGGCCGAGCGTGGAGCGGGCCTCGTCGTGCTCGACCGGTCCGGGATGAGCGCAGCCGTGGCGTTGGCATCGCTCGATCGAACGGGTGACATCGACGCGATCGATTCCGGACCGACCCGAGTCACCCTGGTCGTGCTCGGCGGCGATCGTCACGTGCTGGTCGTCGACGCGGCCGGGTTGGCGCTCGACGAGCGGTCCTTCGCCGATCTGGTCCGCGAGCTCGTGCATTTCCTGACCGGAGCCGGTCCCGAGCCGGTTGACGAGCCGTTGCAGTACGCCGACTTCGCAGCATGGCAACAGACCCGCGTGTCCGACGACGCCGCGGCGACGGCCGAGGCGAACTGGGCGGGCATCGTCCCTGGAGGGCCGGCGTCAGCGCTGCCGTTCGAACGCCCCGGGGCCGTCGGTGAGACGGCGCTGATCGAGATCCCCGTCGCCGAGGCGACGACGAACCGTCTCTCGGAGATCGCGGCCGAGGTGGGAGCCGACCTCCAAGCGGCGTGGCTCGCCGTCCTGACGGTCGCG
>JANLSK010000223.1:0-38679 GCA_031362415.1 Actinomycetes bacterium
GTCGGCCACACAGGCGATCGCCGATGCCGGGCTGCGTCCGTCCGACATCGACGGCGTCTGCACGCTGGGCGAGACCCCGGTGGCCGACGTCTGCGCGTCGTTGGGCATCGAAGCCGGTCTGATCGGCGGCGCCTTGGGCCGCTTCGGGTTGCAGTCGCCCGTGGTCGAGGCCTTCGAGGCCGTGGCGACCCGACGGGCCCGCCACGCCCTCGTGTACCGCACCGTGAACATGTTCGGTGGCTCGGTGCTGCCGGCGCCGGGGGCGAGCACGAGCGCAGCCCCGGGAGGATCGAGCGCTCCCCAGATGGAACGGGGCCGGCCCAACCCCATGGCCGACATCGAGCGCATGATCGTGATGCACGCGTATGCAGCGCCGAACTGGCTGGCCATGCACACCCGCCGCCACATGCACCAGTACGGCACCACGCGTGAGCAGCTCGGCTGGTTGGCCGTCAACAGTCGCCGCAACGCCGGGCTGAACGATCGGGCGGCGTACCGCGATCCGATCACGCTCGGCGACTACCTCGCGGCCCGCATGGTGTCGGATCCCCTGTGCCTGCTCGACTGCGACGTGCCCGTCGACGGTTCGATCGCCTTCGTGATCTCGGCGTCCGAGCATTCCGGCCACTGCGACCATCCGGTCCGGGTCGAGGCTGCCGGTGGCGCCGACTCCTGGGGCGGATGGGACCAACGGCCCGACTACCCCAACATGCTCGCCGTCGACGCCGCCAGGGAGCTCTGGACCCGCACCGACCTCACGCCCGCCGACGTCGACGTGGCCGAGCTCTACGACGGCTTCACCTTCCTCACCTTCGCCTGGCTCGAAGCCCTCGGGTTCTGCGACGAGGGCGGCGCCGGCCCGTTCGTCGAAGGCGCCACTCGCATCGCGCTCGACGGTGCGCTCCCGCTGAACACCTACGGCGGCCAGCTCTCGGCCGGACGCATGCACGGCTACTGGGTCGTGCACGAGGCCTGCCTGCAACTGCGCGGCCAAGCCGGTACACGTCAGGTCGCGGGCGCCGAGGTGGCCGCGGTGTCGAACGGCGGCGGTCCCATCGCCGGCTGCATGCTCCTCACCTGCTGACGCCATCCCACGGGTGCCAGACCGCTGACGCCGACCCGGTCTGCGATCCCGCGGGATCCGTTGCTCGGTCGGCCCGGTCGGCGTGCTGTCGCGCCACGTGGACGGGCAAGGATTTGAACGGCGTTGACTTGGCGCCCCATGGGTTCGTAGTGTCGCCCTGAGGCCCAACGGGGACCCACGAGGCGCCACGGGGCGCCGCAGGAGGGTGACGATGACCGTCATCGACGTCGAGTCGTACGTGGTGACCGACCCGTTCTTCGGAGCGGCGTACATCGATCTCGATGAGGAGCGCCTCGAGCCGTCGCCGCACCGGTTCGTCCACGGTGGCTTCGGCGGCACCGACACTCGCTTCGCGCTCTACTTCCCGCCGGCCGAGTCGTATGAGGGGCGCATGTTCCAGACACTCGAAGGCGGCCACGGGGGCCACGAGGTCGTGTTCGGCGGGGGGATGCTCGGGAAGATGTTCGGGCGCATCGCCTTGAGCGAACGGCTCGGCGGCTACATGGTCGAGTCGAACCAGGGTCACATCGGCGACGACGTCGACCCGAAGGCGGGCGGCGACCCCAGCCTGCACGGCCATCGGGCCAGTGCCGAAGCGGGACGCCTCTCCAAGCACGTGGCCGCGCAGGTCTACGGCAAGGCGCCGCACCACTCGTACGTATGGGGCGGCAGCGGTGGCGGACGGCGTTCGCCGCTGTGCCTCGAGAACGCGCCCGACGTGTGGCAGGGGGCGATGCCGTCCACGAGCGGGGGAGAGATCGCCCCGCCCGGCAACAACCAGCGGGTCCGCAGCGGCGGGATCATGGGCTTCAGCACCATGTTCAACGTGCAACGGGTGCTCGGCCCGAAGCTGCGCGATGTCGTCGAGGCCACAACGCCCGGCGGGAGCGGCAACCCCTTCGCAACGCTCGACACGCACCAGCGCGAGGAGCTCGTGAGCCTGTACCGGCAGGGCTACCCGCGAGGCAACGAGTCGATGATCGGCGAGCCCATGGGCCAGATCTGGCTGTGGACGGCCATGGCCGACGCCCTCATCGCCGACCAGCCCGAGTACTTCAGCAACTTCTGGACCCGGCCCGGCGATGTGGGCCACGACCATCCCGCGCTGGTAACCGGCGACGTGCTCGATGCCAACGTCGCCGTCACCCGGCTGCTGTCGGCTCGCGACCTCAACGAGTCACCGGAGTTCGCCGGCCCGGAGTATCAGACCATCCGCATGCTGGCGGCCATCATGGGGACCTCGGCCGGCGACTACGACTCGCCCTACGCCATCGAGCTGGGTGGCCTCGGCTCGGGATACCGCCTGGGCACCGGGGTCAAGGTGCTCACCGGCGCGGCGGCGGGGCGGCAGCTCTATTGCACGGGTTTCGCGGGCGACGTCTTCTCGTGCGACGGCAGCGGCGAGGCCAACCTGGCTCGCTTTGGCGGCGTGGAACCCGGCGATCAGGTGCACGTCGACAACCGGGCCTTCCTGGCGTTCTGCTACTACGCCCGTCACCACGTCCTCGACGATCCCCAGTTCGACGCGCTCTCGCTTTGACGGGCATCCCATCCGTCCCCAGCACCCCGCGCCGTACATGTCGCCGCTCTTGGGGGTCTGCTACTCGGGGCAGTACGAGGGCAAGCTCCTGTGGATCCACCACACGCACAACTCCTCGGTGTGGCCCCCGTTCGGGCTGCTGTACGAGCAGGCCGTACACCTGGCCCAGGGCCACGACGGGGCCGCCGAACAGCTCTGCGTGCGATGGAACGAGAACGCCGAGCACGCGCCGGCGGCGATGGTGCCGCCTGAGCGGGGTCGGGCCAGCGCCACCCGCCTCATCGATTTCACGGCCATCACCGAGCAGTCTCTGTCCGATCTCGTCGCCTGGGTCGAGGACGGGGTCACGCCGAGCGGCACCCGGGCGGCCTACGGCGACGGCCGGGTGAGCCTGCCGGCGTCGGCGGTCGATCGGGGGGGCATCCAGCCCGTGGTGACCGTCACGGCGAACGGTGCGGCCCGAGCGGAGATCACCGCCGGCGACGCTCACCGTGGAGGCCGAGGTTCCGCCTGGGGCGGGCACGATCGTGAGCGTCGAGTGGGACTTCGACGGCTCGGGCACGTTCCCCTTCTCGCACGATGTCGACGGGACTCAGTCCGCGCTGAGCCTCTCCACGAGTCACCGATTCGCAACCCAGGGCACCTGGTTCGTGACGGCCCGGGTGCACTCGCATCGGACGGGCGACGTGAACGCCACTCGTCTTCGGATCCCCAACCTGGCCCAGGCCCGCGTCGTCGTGAGCTGACGCGGTTCTGCCGGTGACGACGAGCGGCTGGGAGCCACGGAACCCCCACCAGGGCCAGGACCAGAACGCGGGGCGATCATGAATACCAGGGGGCGTACGGCCATTCGGGCTGACTTCGTAGAGCGGTACGGCCTGTGGGGGCTGGTGACCGGGGCGGCGCAGGGGATCGGCGCGGCCTATGCCGACCGTCTGCACACCATGGGCATGCCGCTCGTGCTCGTCGACGTGGCGACGGAGTTGTTGGAGGCCAAGGCCGCCATGCTGCGCACGGCCCGCCCGCACACCGAGGTGCGCACGGTGGTCGCCGACCTCGCCGATCCGGTGCAGGTGCACGCGACCATCGACGCCGTTGCCGACCTCGAGATCGGTCTCCTCGTTGCCAATGCCGGCATCGGCGGCGTGGGCCTGTGGCTCGACGTGCCCATCGAGACGAAGGTCGCGCAGATCGCCATCAACTGCACCGCGGTGCTGATCCTGGCCGACCGCCTCACGAGGTTGATGGCGGAGCGTCGTCGGGGCGGCGTGATCGTGATGGCCTCCGGATCGGCCGACATGGGGTCGTCGTACATCGCGACCTACGCGGCGACCAAGGCCTTCGACCGCGTGCTGGCCGAAGGGCTGTGGGCCGAGCTGTCGCCGTACGGCATCGACGTGACCGCGGTGATGCCCGGCGCGACCAAGACGCCCGGGTTCGACGCTGCGCTCCCGGCTGGGAAGGGGCCGACGCGTCTCATGACCCCCGGCGATCCCGCTGCCGTGGTGCAAGCCGCGCTCGCCGGCCTCGGCCGCTCGCTCAACGTGCGCCCGGGAGGGGCAATGGCCCGCGTGGTCGGCGCCGCCATCACCCGGGTGATCCCCCGCGCGACCATGCTCCGACTGGGTGATCGGGCCGTGCGGGCTCTCTACGACCGCTGAGGGCTGGGCCGACCGCTCAGGCGCCGGTGAGGTCGAGCTCGCCGGCCGAGAGATAGGTCTGCTCGATCTCGTGGATGCGCTCGCGCAGCTCGGAGGTAGGGCCCTCGAGCGCGACGCGGCCCCCGCTGAGCACGTACGCCCGATCGGCCACCTCGAGGGCGTTTCGCACGTGCTGCTCGACCAGCAGCACCCCGGCGCCGCGGTCGGCCGCAGCGCGTACCGCAGCCAGGAGCCGCTCGACCACCAGCGGAGCGAGGCCCAGCGAGAGCTCGTCGGCCAGCAGGACGGCCGGCTCGGCGGCCAGCGCCCGGGCCAGGGTGAGGATCTGCTGCTCGCCGCCCGAGAGCAGACCCGCCTTGCGGTGCAACAAGCGCTCGAGCTCGGGGAACAGCTCGAGGGCCCGCTGCCGCTCTTGACCGCCGAGGCGGAGGTTGTCGGCGGCCGACAATGCCATGAACACCGAGCGCTCCTCGGTGATGAGACGCAGTCCCTGCTTGGCTCTGCGGTGCAGCGGCGCTTTCGTGGGCGCTCCCCTGAACCACACCTCACCGGAGCTCGGCGTGAGCTCGCCAGCCAGAAGCCGGACCGTGGTGGTCTTGCCGGCTCCGTTCACGCCGAGCAGCGCGACCACCTCGCCGGCCCTCACGACGAGGTCGAGATCGTGGATGACGGGCATCGCCCCGTACCCGACCGTGACCGATCGAGCTTCGAGCACGATGGCCCCCGGCCCGGTGCGCGGATGGGATGGGACGCTCGTCGCGGTCATCGGCCGGTCCTCACTGGTCCTCACTGGCGATTGCTGAACGGTGTTGATATTGTCACTTCAACGGCGTTGAGGAAAGCCCTCGATGGCGTCGACATCGTTCGGCGCCGCTGGCGAGACAGCCACACAGCCACACAGCCGAACAGCCACACAGCCGAACATCACGCAGGTTGAGTCGACCCCGGGGGGCCGTGAACGTGAGAATCCGTCGCCAGCTCGCAGCTGCACTCTTGATCTCTGTCGTCGTGGCCGCCGGGTGCGGCGACGACGATGACGACACCGCGGCACCCGTCACCACCGTGGCCGGCTCCGAGACCACCGCCGCTCCGGCGGCGACCACGACCCCGGATGCCGCGGCGACCACCGTGGCCACGACGGCCGACACCGAGGCCACGCCCACGACCGAGGCGCCGCCACCGGCCGACGAGCGGGCATTCAAGGTGATGGTCATCGGTGACGAGACGAGCACCATCTCGTTCACGGTCCCCGAGGCGGTGCCCGCCGTTCAGGGCGCGCTCGACCACCTCCCCAACGTCGAGGTGCTGCACTGCGACAGCGCCGGCGATGCCAACAAGAGCACCGAATGCCAACGCGAAGCCGTCGACGCGGGCGTGGCTGTCGTGATCGCGTCGTTCGGTCAGATCGGCCAGGACCAGGCTGTGCTCACCGAGGCCGGCATCCCGGTGATCGGTGGCGCCGACGCCAACGCCGAGGGTGCGTTCTCGCTCAGCGCCGGGCTCGCCAGCTACGCCGCTCTCGGCGTGGCCGCGGGCGAGGCCGGCTGCACCAAGGTGTCGACGTTGTACCTCGACGGCGCCGAGTTCCTCGCCGACATGGTGCAGTACGGCGCCGATCTCGTGGGAGCCGAGGAGGTCGCTCGGGCGGCCGTGGCCCGCAACACCGTCGACATCGCTCCCCAGGTGACCGCGCTCACCGCGGCCGACCCCGACTGCATCGTGCTCAGCGTCACGCCCACCGAGGTCGTGCAGTCGGTGATCGCCATCGACCAGAACGGCTCCGAAGCCCAGGTGATCCTGGTCGGGGCCATCCTCCCGGCCGACGTGCGTGAGGAGCTCGGCGAGCTCGCCGAAGGCATCCTCACCGCCGAGATCGCGCTGAACCCGGCCGACGACGATCCGGTGATCGACGAGATCGCGGCCGACATCGCGGCGTTCGACGACGACGCCGAGGTCACCACCATCGGCATCTTGAGCTGGGCCTCGGCCAAGCTCGTCGAGGCGGCGCTCCTCGATATCGACGGCGACGTCACCCCGGCTGCGTTGATGGAGTCCCTCGCCGGGTTGGAAGACGTCGAGGTGAGCGGAGCCATCCACCCCTTCTCCGCCACGACCAAGCTCGTCAACCCCTTGTTCACCAGCTTCTACAACCCGTGGGGTCTGCTCTACCGGGTGGAAGACGGTGTTCCGGTGCGTGTCACCCCCGAGTTCTTCTCGTTGGTCGAGAGCCTCGAAGGCGCTTCGCTCGGTTGAGCCGACGACCGGGATCGCGAGCGTTGACAAGGCGTTCACGTGGCTGAGCTCATCCAGTTCTCCGCTTTGGGCATCGGGGCCGGTGGCCTCTATGCCCTGGCGGCCATCGGGGTGGTGCTCGTGTATCGCTGCTCGGGCGTGGTGAACTTCGCCCAGCTGTCGATCGGCATGGTCGGCGCCTACGTGTACTTCGAGCTCCACGTCGAGCACGGCCTGCCCGCCGGTGTGGCGATGGCCGGGGCCTTCGTGGGCTCGGCCATCGTCGGGGTGGCCTTCCACCTGGTGATCATGAACCGGATGCGCGACGCCTCGGTGCTGGCGAAGGTCGTCGCCACGCTGGCGCTTCTCGTCACGCTCCAGGGCGTGGCCACGATCCGCTACGGGGTGTTCCCCAAGCGGGTGCCGTCGCTCCTGCCCAACGACGGCGTCGAGATCTCGGGCGTCTCCGTCGGCGAGGACCGCATTTGGATCTTCGTGATCGCGGTGGGCCTCACCGCGATCCTCTGGGCGATATACCGGTACACCACGTTCGGGGTGGCCACCTCGGCGGTGGCCGAGAACCCCCGTGCGGCCGCGGCGCTGACCATCTCGCCCAACGCCATCGCGGCGGCCAACTGGGCGGTGGGATCAGCGCTGGGCGCGTTGGCCGCAGTGCTCCTGGTGCCCATCACCACGCTGCAGCCGTCGGCTGTGTCGTTCCTCGTGATCCCGGTGCTCGCGGCGGCGGTGGTCGGACGCTTCTCGTCGTTTCCGCTCACGACCGCGGCCGGGCTCGGGATCGGCGTGACCCAGGCGCTCATCACCAGCCCCCAGTTCATCAAGCACGACTTCTGGCAGATACCGGGCCTGCCGACGGCGGTCCCGTTCGTTCTCGTGGCCGTCGTGCTCATCAGCCGGGGCCGGTCCGTGGTGGGCAAGGACGAGCGCTTCGGACGCATGCCTGCACTGGGTTCGGGCAAGATCACGCCTGGCCTGGTCGCGTTCGGCATCATCGTGTCGCTCGTGTGCATCTGGGTGTTGTTCCCCGAGGACTGGCTGATCGCCTTCGAGATCCAGATCATCGTTGCGGTCGTGCTCATGTCGTTCGTGGTGATCACCGGATATGCCGGGCAGGTCTCGCTGGCCCAAGGGGCCTTCGCCGGGATCGGCGCGCTCGTCGCGGCGTGGCTGAACGCGTCGAAGGGTTGGCCGCTCGAGCTGGCGGCACTGGCGGGCATGGCGGCGGTCGTCCCGGCGGCGCTCATCGTGGGGACGACCGGGATCAGGACCCGTGGCGTGAACCTGGCCATCGTCACCCTCGGCTTCGCCATCGCCATGGAGCCGGTGGTGTTCACCAACCCCGACTACACGGGTGGTTCCCTGGGTTTCAAGGGTGACATCCCGTCGTTCCTGGGAGTGTCGATCGACCCCGTCGAGCACCCCGAGCGCTACGCCACCTTCGCATTGGCCATCCTCACGATCGTGGGCTTCGCCATCGCCAACCTTCGACGCGGTCGAGCAGGTCGGCGCCTCATCGCTGTTCGTACCAACGAGCGGGCCGCTGCGGCGCTCGGAGTGTCGGTGGTCGGGGCCAAGCTCTACGCGTTCGCCCTCGGCGGTGTGATCGCTGCCGTCGGCGGCATCCTGGTCACGTTCCGCCAGTCGATCCTGGAGTTCGGCGGCTTCGGCGGCATCACGTCGCTGTTCGTCATGCAGAACGCCGTGATCGGCGGCGTCGGCTTGTTGTCGGGCCCGGCTGCAGGGAGCGGCTTCCAGCCCGGCACCGTGGGCCAGCAGCTCATCGACTATCTCCCCGGCGATCCTGCGCTGGTGCTCATCGTGGTCGGGGGGATCGGGCTGATGGTGATGCTCTCGTTCTTCCCCGACGGACTCGCCGAGTTGCAGCGTCGCGCCAACGCTCCGTTGCTCCGCGCCGTCCGCAGCCGCCTGCCGCACCGGCGCCCGACGAGTGAGGTGTTGCTCGCGCGGGCCGAGGTGGCGCTCGACCAGCGCGTCGCTCCCCAGGCCTTGCGCACCAAAGGTCTCACCGTTCGCTTCGGTGGGGTGGTGGCGCTCGCCGATCTGTCGCTCACCGTCGAGCCCGGCGAGGTGGTCGGGCTCATCGGGCCCAACGGCGCGGGCAAGAGCACCGCCATCGAGGCCATCACCGGGTTCGTGACCCCGTCCGGCGGCTCGGTCACCCTCGGCGGCGTGCCCATCGACGGCCTCAGCCGCGAGCGGAGAGCCCGGGCCGGGCTGTCGCGGTCGTTCCAGTCGCTCGAGCTCTTCGACGATCTCACCGTCCTCGAGAACATCCAGACGGCGTGCGACGAGCGTGACCTCGGCGCCTACGTCACCGACCTCGTCAAGCCCGGCATCGGGCACCTCACGAGCGCGGCCCGTACCGCGATCGCCGACTTCGGCTTCGAAGACGTGCTCGACACGAAGGTGGTCAACCTCAGCTACGCCGAGCGACGGATGCTGGCGGTCGCCCGGGCGGTGGCCGGCGGCCAATCGGTGCTGCTGCTCGACGAGCCGGCCTCGGGACTCGACGACGTGCAGACCCGGCGCCTGGGCGAGTCGATCCGTCGGCTCGCCGCCGATCGTGGTGTGGCCGTGCTGCTCATCGAGCACAACGTCGACATGGTGTTGCGCACCTGCGACCGCATCTACGCCCTCGACTTCGGCGAGCTGATCGCTTCGGGCACGCCGGCCGAGATCAGGACCCACCCACGCGTGATCGACGCCTATCTGGGCACGGCACGCTTCCGTGAAGACGAGTCGCCCAGCGTCGACGTCCGCGTCGATCCGGCGCTCAGCGATCCAGCATCCGTGTGACCCCAGCGTCGCCGGTCCTCGTGTCCCACCCGCATTGAAAGGGATCTCCATGATCGAAGTCGAGTCGTACGTCGTCACCGACGGGTTCTTCGGCCAGCCGTACATCGACCGTGACGAGGAGCGCGACGCTCCCGCTCCCCACCGCAACATCCACGGAGGATTCGCCGGAACCGACACCCGGTTCACGTTCTACTTCCCACCCGTCGAGCAGTGGGCAGGTCGGATGTTCCACCCGCTCGAAGGGGCCCACGCCGGCCACGAAGAGGCCTTCGGAGGCGGGATGGGCGAGCTCATCGGCGGTCTCAAGATGCTGACCCGCCTGGGCGGCTACATGATCGAATCGAACTCGGGGCACATCGGTGACGACGTCGATCCCAAGGGGGGCGACGATCCCACCATCTACGGCCACCGGGCCAGCATCGAGACGGCCCGCTTCTCGAAGCATGTCGCCGCCCAGGTCTACGGACGCGCACCCCACCACTCCTACGTGTGGGGCGGCAGCGGTGGCGGACGGCGTTCGCCGCTGTGTCTCGAGTACGGCGCCGGCGTCTACGACGGCGCGTTGCCCTTCATGGGCGGCGGCGAGATCGCCGAGCACGGCACCACCAAGCGCATCCGGGGCGCCCAGGTGATGTCGTTCGCCTCGATGTTCAACGTGCAGCGCCTACTCGGCCCGCAGATCGCCGATGTGATCGACGCCATGGCTCCCGGCGGATCGGGTGATCCCTACGCCGGGCTCGACACGCACCAGCGTGAGGAGCTGGCCAACCTGTATCGGCAGGGTTATCCCGTCGGCGACGAGCCCATGATCGCCGCGCCGATGGGCCAGATGTGGCTGTGGACGTCGATCGCCGACCTGCTCCAGGAGGAGGGCCCCGTGTAATTCGAGGCCTTCTGGACCAAGCCCGGCTATGTGGGCCACGACCAGCCCGACGTCGTGGCGCGCGACCTGATCGACGTCACCCTTCCCGTCTCGCAGATCATCAGGGGCCAGGACCTCCTCGAACGGCCCGACGACTTCAAGAAGCCCGGCACCGAGAAGATCATCCGCGACATCTTGTTCATGTCGATGCTCACGGGGACGCTCGACGCTCCCGTCGCCGTCGAGGTCCCCGGCATCGGTTCCGGATACCGCCTGGGGACGGGCGTCAAGGTGATGACCGGCGCCGCGGCCGGCCGGCAGCTCTATGCCATGTACGAAGGCGGCGACATCTTCAGTTGCGACGGGCGAGCTGAGGCCAACATCCAGCGCCTGCGCGGTGTGGAGCCGGGCGACATGGTGCACGTGAGCAACAAGGCGTTCCTGGCCTTTTGCTACTACTACCGCCACCACGTCATGGACGACCCGCAGTTCGACTTCCTCCGCCCGGCCGGGCGCTACATCTACCCGCAGCATCCGGTGCCGCTGCAGTCGCCGCTCATGGGCGTGTCGTACTCGGGGCAGTATGAGGGCAAGCTGCTGTGGGTGCACCACACCCACGACGCTTCGCTGTGGCCGCCCCAGGGGCTCGTCTACAAGACGGCCGTCGAGCAGGCCCAGGGCCCCGAGGGAGCTCGCGAGCGCTTCCGTCTGCGTTGGACCCAGAACGCCGAGCACATCACGCCCATGGTGTTGCCGTCGGGCCCCGATCGGGCGGTGACCACGTGGCTCATCGACTACATGCCGGCCATCGAGCAGAGCCTGTGGGATCTCATCGGCTGGGTCGAGGACGGCGTCGATCCGGCGGCGACCACGTTCGACTATGTCGACGGTGAGGTGATCCTGCCGGCCGATGCCGCGACCCGAAAGGGGATCCAGCCGGTCGTGGCCGTCTCGGCGAACGGAGCCACCCGCGCCGAAGTCAACGCCGGCGAGACCGTCACGCTGACCGTCAGCGCCGAGGTCCCCCCGGGGGCGGGTCGCATCACCCGCCTGGAATGGGACTTCGACGGGACCGGCACCTACCCGAGCGACGAGAAGCTCGACGGGACATCGACGACGCTCACGGCATCGGTGACCCATACCTACGCGACGGCGGGGACCTTCTACGCCACCGCCCGGGTATGGTCGCATCGCGACGGCGACCCCGATGCCGTGTTCTGCCAAATAGCCAATCTCGCCTCGGCCCGCATCGTCGTCGCCTGAGCACGGGCCCACGTACCCAGGCGCGGGCCACGACCCCACCACGCACACACACATGTCAGGGAGACCGGAGGCCAAGGTGGCAACGGCAATGAAGCCGACCAACGGGCGGGCCGACGGCCTGAGCGAGACCGCGATCGTCGCGGCCGCTCGGGCCATCATCCGAACGTCCGGGGTGGCCGGGCTGTCGATGCGACGGCTCTCCGACGACCTGGGCGTCGCGCTGGGCGCGACCTATCACCACGTCCCGAACCGCAAGGCGTTGCTGGCGTTGGTGGCTCACACCATCTATGCCGACGTCGAGCTTCCCGACCCGTCGGTGACGCTCTGGTCCGACCAGATCCACGTGGTGTTGTCGAGCTTCGCTCGCGAGGTCACGAAGTATCCGGGCATGGCCGCCGAGATGCTCAGCGATCTCGAAGGCATGGCTCCGGTGGCGATCATCGAGCAGGTCCTCGTCAGCCTCACCAGCGCCGGCTTCACGGGCCCCCAGGTCGACCAGGCCCGGGCGGCGCTGTTCTTCTACGTGTGCGGGCTCACGTTCGCCGGTGTCACCGGGGGACGGGGGGCGGCGGCGGTCACCGAGCGGGCATTGGCGCACTTCGAGGCCGGGCTGCGCACGCTGCTGAACGGCATCGCCCTCGAACTCGACGACGCATCGGCAGCGGCCTCCCGCAACGACGGTCGAGCGACCCGGACGCGGCGCCGCAAGCTCTGAGCTACACGCTCGGCCGCCCTTGTCTGAAGGTGCCGTCATCGGCAAGCGTGGCGCAGATGTCGGAGCGCGCCTGCGTACCGTGTGACAAACGCCGACCATGAACACCGCCGACCAGGAGCAGGGAGCACGATGTCGACCGATGCCGAGCAGCAGGCACCCGTGGGATTCTTCGAGGGCGCGCCGTTGACGTTCGACCGCGCCGAGGGTTGGCGGTACTTCCGGGAGCCGGGTGAGGTGTATCAGCGCGACGGGATCTGGTTCCTCACCAGTCCGGCGGCCGTGCGCTTCGCCCATCAGCATCCCGAGATCTTCAGTTCCGCCAAGGCCTTCGACAATCTGGGCAGCCCAGTGCCGTTGATCCCGTTGGCGGTCGACCCACCCGACCATGTGCGGTACCGTCGCTTGCTCGATCCGATGCTCGCACCCCGGGTGATCGGGGCCATCGAGCCCGAGCTGCGCCGCCAGGTCCGCGAGATCATCGGGGCGTTCGTCCATCGGGGCTCGTGCGAGGTCATGGCCGATCTTGCCAACCTCTATCCGACCCAGGTGTTCCTCACGCTCTTCGGCTTGCCCCTCGACGACCGCGACATGTTCATCGACTGGGTTCGGACCATCGTCGAAGCTCCGGGATCGACGGCGAGTGACGGAGCCACTCCCGAAGCGGCGGCGGCGGGTGCGGCGCTCTTCGGCTACATGCAGGGCTTCATCGTGGCCAAGCGCGCCCATCCTGGCGAGGACGTGTTGAGCACCATCCTGGCGCTGAGCGGCGACGATGCCTGGTCCGACGAGGAAGTGCTCGGGCTGTGCTTCTTGTTCACCCTGGCCGGGCTCGACACGGTCACGGCGTCGATCGGCTTCGTGCTGGCCCAACTCGCCGGTGATGCCGAGTTGCGCCGACGGGTCGTCGACGATCCCGAGCTTGTCGGGCCCGTGATCGAGGAGGTGCTCCGGCTCGAGATGCCGGCGCCGTTCACGCCCCGGGTGGTCCTGAGCGATGTCGACGTGTGCGGCGTGTCCATCCCGGCGGGGTCGTTCGTATTCCTCGTGCTGGGGTCGGCCAACCGCGACGACCGCGACAACGCCGACGACATCGATCTGGCGCAGGCCGATCGCGGGCATCTGTCGTTCGGCGGCGGTATCCACCGGTGCCTGGGCTCACACCTCGCTCGACGGGAGCTGCGCATCGTGGTCGAGGAACTCCACGCGATGATTCCCGAGTACACGATGGCCGAGGGGTTCGTGCCCCGCATCCACTGGCCTTCAGGAACCCTGCACCTCACGGCGCTGCCCATCACCTTCCCCGTGGCCGACCCCGTGACCGACCCTATGGGCGACCCAGTGGGCGACCCTGTGACTGGCAGAGCATGAGGGTCGTCGTCGACGCTGCGGCCTGCACGGGACACGGCCGCTGCTATGTGCTCGTCCCCGAGTTGTTCGAGGACGACGAGTGGGGTCACAGCTCGGCGCGTGGCGACGGCGAGATCACCGATGCCCAACGGGCGCAAGCGGAACGGGCCATCGCGGCCTGTCCGGAGCGGGCGATCTCGCTCGTGGAGTGACGCCGCTCAGACGATGATCGTGCGCTCCCTGAGGTCGGCGATGCTCGCCGCGTCGTGGCCGAGCTCGGTCATGACGGCGTCGGTGTGCGAGCCCGCGAGCACCCCGGGCAGGGCCTGGGTGGCCGAACGGGAGAATCGCACGAGCGGCGCCATGCGAGGGTGCGCGCCGAACGTGGGATGCTCGACATCGGACAGATACCCGCTGGCCCGACCGAACTCGTCGCTCCACAGCACCGCCTCGATGTTGGTGGTGGTGACGGCGACGCAACCGACATCGGCGTGGCGGAGATCGCGCTCCCAGTCGTCGGCGCCTCGGTGGACGAAGATCGCAGCCAGCGCGTCGCCCAGCTCAGCGTCGTTGCCGGCGCGGGCGCCGGGCGTGGCGAAGCGCTCGTCGGAGCCGAGGCTGGCGTACGACGCCAGCGCCGAGACCAGACCGTCCCACTCGTGCTGGGCCGGGGCGGCGAGAAACACCCAGCCGTCGGACGCGTCGTAGATCCGGTAGAGCGCCGAGAGGCCCCGCATGTCGAGATCGGGCCGGGGCTCACCGGGACTCTCCGGATGGTCGACGGTCTGAGCCGACATGGCGTGGACCCCGGTGTTGAGCATGGTGGTGAGCATCTCCTGGCCGCCGGCACCGCGGGCCCGGGCGAGGAGCCCGACGAGCATGGCGGTGGCGACACCGAGCGCCGCGAAACCGTCGGCCTGGGCGTTGGCGCACAAGGCTCCGACGGTCAGAACCCTGGCGCCATGGCGAATCTCGTCGAGCGTCAACCTGGGCTCCTCGGCGACCAGGTCACCGACATTGGTGCGGGCGATCCCCACCGAAGCGCCGATGCTCGGGGCATAGGCCGGGCGGTGGCCGTTGGGCCCGCCCGTGCCGTAACCCGGCGCGTTGAGGTACACGAGCGCCGGATTGAGCGCCCGGAGCCGCTCGTAGCCCAGGCCGATGCGCTCGGCCACGCCGGCCCGGTAGCCCTGCATCACGATGTCGGAGCGCTTCACGAGCTCGTGGACGAGCGCCAATCCCTCGGGGTTGGAGGTGTCGATGCAGATGCTGTCCTTGCCCTGCATCACCTTGGCCCCGCCCGACTCCGGGAACGGGATGATCGTGCGGATGGGATCCCCGGCGAGCGGCTCCACCTTGATCACCCGAGCGCCGAGGTCGGCCAGCAACGTCGCGCCGTGCGGCGCCGCGAACAAGCCGGCGAGCTCGAGGATGGTCACCCCGGCAAGGGGCAGGTCCGCCGGCGGCGATCCCGTGGACGGGTGGACGGGTTGCGTTCCGACGGGTTGGCTGGTCGGTCTCGCTGCCGTGTCGGCGTCGCCCAGGGTCGGCGCCGAGCGACCGAGCGCAGCGGGCGTCTGCGAGAGGTGCACGAGCGGACCGGGCTGGCGGACGGGTCCGCGTTCGGCGTCAACGATGTCGAGCACCATGGCGTCGAACACGAGCTGGGGATGCTCGAGCGCCGCCGGGCCGGCCCGGAAGATCTCGGCGAACACGTTGGGGTCGGCGTCGAAGATGGCCTGCCACTCGGCGAGCGTCTTCTTGTTGGCTGCCTCGAGCATGAGCGACCACATGGCCGAGCGCCGAGCCGCGTCTTCGAAGATCGGGATGCCGGCCCACTCGGGATCGGTGAGCATCCCGGCCAGGCCCAGGGCCTTCATCAGCGCGACGAAGAGGTGGGGGGCAACCTGGGCGAACTGCAACCAGTGGCCGTCGCTCGTGAGGGCGACGAGCAGGAAGTACGGGAACGCTCCCGCCGGTACACCGTCGGCGTCGAAGTTGGCCACACGGCTGTACGCACCGGGCCACTTGGTCTCGATGAGGTACTCGAACCACGACCACGTGTCGAGCGCGGTGACGGCCTGGGCCAGGCTGGTCTCGACGTGCTGGCCGAGACCACTCGACTCCCGTTCGAGCAACGCCGCCAGGGTCCCGTGCAGCGCGATCTGCGACGCCGAGAACGAGCACCACGGCACGGTCACGAACGGAGGCCGAGGGCCGGGGGTCATGCCGCCGAACACCTGGAAGAGCCCGAGCTTGGCGGCCACGAGCCCCTCGTAGCCATGGAGATCGGCGTAGGGCCCGACCCGGCCGAATCCCGTCACCGACGTGTACACCAGACGCGGGTTCGCGGCATGGAGCGCATCGAAGCCGAGGCCCCGGCGATCGAGCACGCCCGGGCGGAACGTGTCGACGAGCACGTCGGCGTTGGCCGCGAGGTCGGCCACGATCTGCTGGCCCTGCGGGGTTGCCAGGTCGACCTCGAGGCTGCTCTTGCCCCGAGCCCAGAACGGGAACGCCGTCTGATCCCGCAAGGCCGACCCGCCCGGCGGCTCGACCCACACGACGTCGGCGCCGTGGTCGGCGAAGAGCTGGCTGATCTGTGCACCCACCCTGGTCGGCGACAGATCGACGACGCGAAGTCCCCCGAGCGCCTGCATGGTCACGTGTACTCCCTCATCACCACGACATCCCGACGGCCCACACTCCCACAGTTGGCCCGCGCTGCCCAACAGGGCTCGGGGAGATCACGCGATCACCCGAGCTCGGGGATGGGCCGGATCAGAGCGGGACGGGGGCGATCTCGTCGGCGATTCCGGAGATCGCCTTCCCGGAGTCGGTGGACCGGCCGGGAGCTCGGAGCGCGGTGTAGATCGCGGTGAGCGTCAACAGCGCGGCGCCCACGAGGACGGCCCACCGGAGGCCGATCGTGAAGTCGTGGTGCGCGCCATCCTCGATGGCGTTGACGTCGAGATCGCCGGCGGGCTCCGATCGGAGCGCGAACCCGAGCGCGGCGGCGGCTGAGTAGCGGACCGGCTCGGCGACATCGGGAGGAAGCGTGCCGGCGAACCGGGCGACGTCGTGGCGGTAGCCGGCGTTGAATGCGCTCCCGAAGATGGCGATGCCGAGAGCGGTACCCACCTCATCGCCGAGCTCGGCGAGACGAACGATGCGGCCGTTCTCGGCGAGGAGCACCCGACAGGTGGCGGGCTGGTCGTCCATGAGCCTCACGTGTTCCAATAGGCTAGCGTTCGGCTCGACGGACGCTGGGTGAGCCAGACTGGCCCCATGAACAAGGGGCCCGAATTCGATGACATTCTCGGCGCCAATGGCGACTACGTCGCCGGCTTCCGTCTCGCCGGTCTGCCGGCGGCGGCAGCTCGGGGCTTGGCGGTCTTGACGTGCATGGACTCGCGCATCGAGCCGCTCGCCATGCTCGGACTGGTGCCGGGCGACGCCAAGATCTTGCGCAACGGCGGCGCTCGCGTCACCGACGACGTTCTCCGCACGCTGGTGTTGGCCGTGAACCTGCTCGCCGTCAATCGTGTGTGCGTGGTGCAGCACACCGGGTGCCGGCTGATCGGGGCCACCGACGAGGAGCTGCGAACGACCCTCGGGCAGCGCTACGGCGTCGACGCCTCGGGGTGGGAGTTCCGGCCCATCGACGACCAGGAGGCCGTGCTCCGCAGCGACGTGGAGTTGATCCGGGCGTGCCCGCTCCTCCCCGCCGATCTCCCGGTGCTCGGCCTCGTGTACGACGTCGACACGGGCGGTCTTCGCTCCGTCGTGGCCTGAGCGCGCTCGGGCGCCGACGGCAGTTGGGGTCGCAGCAGTGGGGGTCACGGGTGTGGGGGTCACGGTGAGTGGGTCACGGTGAGTCTCGACGACATGCCGAGGGGTCCGGTCCGCTTCGACGGCCGGGTGGCGCTCGTCACCGGCGCCGGCGGGGGGCTCGGTCGCCAGCATGCGCTCGTGCTCGCCGCACGGGGCGCAGCCGTGGTGGTGAACGACATCGGGGGGTACGACCCGGTCGCCGAGCGCCCACTCGGCGACGCCGACGGGGTGGCCGACGAGATCGTCGCTGCTGGCGGGCGGGCCGTCGCCTGCACGGTCACCATCACCTCGGCCGAGGGCGCCGAGCGGACGGTGCAGACGGCCCTCGAAGCCTTCGGCCGCATCGACATCGTGGTGAACAACGCCGGCATCCTCCGCTCGCGCGACTTCCACGAGATGACCGACGATCTGTGGGACGAGGTGATGAACGTCAACCTGCGTGGCGCCTATCTCGTCACCCGGGCTGCCTGGCCGCACCTGAAGGCGCAGGGGCACGGTCGCGTGGTGTTCACGTCGTCGAACTCCGGTCTGCTCGGCGTTCCGGGCTCGAGTGCCTACGCCGCGTCGAAGGCCGGGCTGTGGGGCCTCACGCGGGTGCTGGCCCTCGAAGGCGCGGCGTCGGGCATTCACACCAACGCCATCGCGCCCATCGCCTTCACCGAGATGTCGCGCCAGTCGCGCGCGGTGCCGGCGGCGTGGCGCACCGGCGATGGCGATGCCTGGTCGGATCGGCTCGCTCCGAGGCACATCGCCAACGCCGCCGCCTGGCTGATGCACGACGACTGCCTGCTCAACGGACAGGTGCTGAGCATTGCCGCCGGGAGGGTGGCGAGGTTCTTCATGGGCCTCACGCCGGGTTTCGTCGACGCCGAGCTGACGGTGGAGATGGTTCGTGACCACGTTGACGACGTGCTCCTCGAGGACGGTTACGACGTGCTCGACCGGGCCTTCGAGGAAGGCCGCCGGCTCCGTCGCCGTCTCGGAATCTGAGATGTCCCCAGCGCCCCAGGGAGTCGCATGGCACCCAACGCCCAACTCACGCATCTGGGCATCTACCTCCTGTCAGGCGACGCAGGCAACGCGCCCGACGGGCTCGACGCGCCCGACGCGAGCCCGGCTCGGCGATGAAGGTCCGACCGCCGTTGCCGGGCCCGTTCCGCACGGTCTCAGACGCCATGGACGCCGCGGCGCTCCGACACGGCGATCGCGACGCCTACGTGGATGGCGATCGGCGGTGCAGCTTCGCCCAGTGGATCGCCGCGGCCGACGGTCTGGCGGCCGAGCTCGTCGATCGCGGCGTCAGACCGGGCGACGTGGTCGCGCTGCACCTGCCATCCACCATCGACTACGCAATCGCCTACGCCGCCGTCGTCCGGGCCGGCGGGGTGGCATCGGGCATCAACCAGCGGCTCGGGCCCCGCGAGGTGGCGGCCATCCTCGATCGGGCTCCACCGGTGCTGGCGATCACCGATCAGCCCCCGGCCCTCACCCCGGCGGGCTCGTCGGCCCCGATCCCGCTCATGGGCCTCGACGAGCTCGCGCTGGCCTCCACCCGAGCCGGGCTGGGTTCGGCCCGGCCGGCGCGCGCCCCCTCCGACCCCGTTGTGATCATCTGGACGAGCGGCACCACGGGCGTGCCCAAGGGCGCCTGGTTCGACCACGCCAACCTCGAGGCGGCCGTGGCGTCTGCCGGGGTGATGAGCGCACCCTACGACCGGCGGTTGGTCGCCACGCCCTTCCCGCACGCCGGCTACATGGCGAAGCTGTGGGAGCAGTTGGCGTGGGGCTCGTGCACGGTCGTCAGCCCGACGCCGTGGACGGCCGATGGCATGCTGCGCTCGATGGTCGACGAGCGCATCACCGTGGCCGGAGGGGTACCGACCCAGTGGGCCAAGCTGCTGGAGCATCCGGAGCTTGCCGCTGCCGACCTCTCGTCGCTGCGGTTGGGCCTCGTTGCCACGGCGCCGGCCTCACCGGAGCTGATCGAGCGTGTCACCGATGCGCTGCGTTGCCCGCTGGTGGTGCGGTACGCGATGACGGAGTCGCCGAGCATCACCGGCACCGATCCTGGCGATGCGCCTGCGGTGCTGTACCGCACGGTGGGCCGGCCCCAGGCGGGGATCGAGGTCGCGCTCGTCGACGAGGCCGGTGTCGAGGTGCCGGCGGGCACCGTCGGGCGGGTGCGCGTGCGCGGCAGCTGCGTGATGCGGGGCTACTGGGGCGCGCCGGAGCTCACGGCCGAGGTGCTGTCGCCCGATGGGTGGCTCACGAGCAGCGACCTCGGTCGATTCGACCCCGCGGGCAACCTCGTGCTCGTGGGCCGGGCCGGCGACATGTACATCCGGGGCGGCTACAACGTGTACCCGCTCGAGGTCGAGAACGTGCTCGCCGAGCATCCAGGGGTGGCGCACGTCGCGGTGATCGGCGTGCCAGCACCGGTGATCGGCGAGATCGGCGTGGCCTTCGTGGTGGCCTCCGACCCGTCCGCGCCACCGACGCTCGCCGCGCTCGGGGCCTGGATCGGCGAGCGCCTGGCCGACTACAAGGCGCCCGGCGAGCTCCGCCTGGTCGACGGTCTCCCACTCACCGCCATGCTCAAGGTCGACAAGGTGGCGCTGGGCTCGGCGCATCGGCTCGGCGAGAGACCGGTCCCGCCGGCGTCGCCCGCTCGTGGTTGACAGGCGACGCCGACTCCCTGTGTTTCAGGGCCATGTGTCGGACCGTCGCTCCGGCGGTGGTGGAGGGTCGGCGCCGCTTCGACTGGGCTCCAGTGTCCCTCGGCTGCTCCAAGGTCGGGTACCGTGACATGCATCACCAGCGAACCAACGGGCTGCGCGCCCGTCGGAGAGGAGCATGTTGGCCCGAGAAGACGTGCTGATGGAGGCGTTCGTGACCATGGCCGACACCCTGGTTGACGAGTTCGATGTCATCGACTTCATGGAGACGTTGGCCCAGCGGTGCGTCGAGCTCCTGACGGTGACCGCCGCAGGGATCATGCTGACCGGGCCCGACGGGAAGCTCCTCCACGTGGCCTGTTCGAGCGAGGAGATGCGCGTCGTCGAGCTCCTCGAGCTCCAGTTCGAGGAAGGTCCGTGCTTCGACGCCTTCTCGGGCGCGCTCGCCGTCCAATGCGGATCGCCCGGAGCCATGGTGCTCCGCTGGCCCAGGTTCGCGCCTGAGGCCGTCGGGCGAGGTTTCGTGAGTGTTGCGGCAGTGCCGATGCGGCTGCGCTCCCAGGTGATCGGGGCCCTGAATCTCTTCACGGATGCACCCGATGTTCTCGACGAACGCGAGGTTCGTCTGGCCCAGGCTCTGGCCGACATCGCCACGATCGGTCTCCTCCAGGAGCGGGCGATCCACGACGCCCAGGTGGTCGCCGCTCAGCTCCAGGGGGCCCTGCTGTCGCGCGTCGTGATCGAGCAGGCCAAAGGCATCGTGGCCGAGCACCTGGGCCTCGACGTGGAAGAATCGTTCACCCTGATCCGTAGTTTCGCTCGAAGCCACAACCGGCGCCTGAGCGACACCGCTCGTCAGATCGTCGAGCGCACCCTGCTCGCGGCCGAGCTGAAGCCGCTCCCCGCCGACCCGACCGATCGATGACGACCGCACGGTGTACTCACCACCGTCGGAAGCGGTAACTGTCGCTCGAGGGCTTGAACCAGCGAAGTCGGGTTCGTACGACTTAGCTCGTCGCGCACCTTCCCGAGCCTCTCGAGGGCCACCGGCAGATCCACGAAGGTTCGACGAGGCGGGGGCACCCGTGGGCAGCCCCCGCCGTCGTACGATCGCACCTTCAAACGGCAGCGGGCCGATCAGGTCACCGTGAAGGGGATGGCCATGCCCTTGAAGGCGTGCGGCGTACCGTCGGCGTCGGGGATGAAGCAGACCATCCCGTAGTTGCCGGGTTCGAGGTCGAAGGTGAGCACTTCCTCGTCCTCGCCTCCCGCGGCGGCCAGGCCGCTGTCCCACTCGGCCTCGGTGCCCGAGCCGTCCTCGGAGGCCAGCGCGTCCTCGAGGGTCACGCCCTCGACCAGCTTGCCGATGCCCATGAAGTGGGCTTGGGCCCCGTTGTTGGTGAGGACGAACGACGTGCGGCCGGCTTCGAGCGTGGCCGGGACGTCGAAGCTGTACTCGGTGGAGCTGATCTCGACCAGGTTGGCGTCATCCTCGATCTCGTCGGTGACTCCTTCGGGGGTTGGCGTCACGTTCTCGGAGTGCGGGATCCCGCAGTTCTCCTCTTCCCACGGGTTGATCTCGTCGTCGATGGCTTCGGTGACCTCGTCATCGGCGAAGGCGTTGAAGAACGCCACGAGGTCGCCGTCGGCTGCGATCAACGGCGGAGCCGCCGTCTCGACGGCGTCGGCGATCTCGTCGGGTGCCAGCTCCTGGTATCGGGTGAGCTGCTCGGCCGTCGGGAAGTCCTCTTGCAGGAAGATCTCCTGGGCCAGCGTGCAGACCTCGGCGAACTCGCCGGTCACCGGCGCCAGCGACGGTGGCGTCTCCTCACCGTCACCCTCTGCCCCGGGGGCAGTGGTGTCCCCGGCGGGAGCGGTGTCGGTGGGGGCCGTGGTGTCGGCTGTGGGCGCCGTGGTGTCTGCGCCAGTCTCGGGGACGCTGGTGATCGTGGTGTCGCCGGCATCGATGGCGTCATCGTCGTCGTCACCGCAGGCCGCGACCAGCATGGCCAGCGTCACGAGGGATGTTCCCACCAGGCGACGACGGGACCGCTTCGTTGTCATGGGCATTGCTCGCTCTCCTGTGAGTTTGTGAGTTCGGTAGCTCCTTAGCGTGGCGGCGCCCCTGTGCCCCTTCGCCGCAGCGTCATTCTACGGGACACACGGGTGAATATCGGGGGCGCGCCTCATCAATCGCACGGCGCAGCTCATCTTCAGGACGAGGCGGGGGGCCGTCGATCCCTGCCGTGATTGATGGCGGTCCCCGTCCTCGCGGCCTCCCCCGCTTGGCCCTCGTCCGCTGAGGCCCGGCGGCCCGGCCACGCCGTCAGGTGGTCGTGGCGATCGGGCGAAAGCGGGGGGTCGACATGGTGGGGCTGACGTGTTCCCAGACGACCTCGACGCGATCGCCGATGGCCAGGGTCTCGACGTCGCAGTCGATGAGGTTGCAGATCATGCGGGCGCCGGCGCCCTGGGTTCCGTCGAGCTCGACGACCCCGGCCGCGTAGGGGATGATCGCCGCCAGGTCGGGCGCGAGCGGGTGGCGCACGATGGTGAACGTGTAGACGGTTCCCGTCCCGGCCAGCTCGACCCACTCGGTCCCTTGGTGCTGGCACTCGAAGCAGAACGGCGCCGGCGGAATGCGGAAGGTGCCGCAGCTCGTGCAGCGGGTTGCGATGAGGTGGCCCTGGGCCGCGGCGTCCCAGAACGGCTGGGTGCTCCCGTCGGCATGGGCGTCCTTGAGGATCGACGGGAACACGCCTTGGCGCAGCTCGCCGAACGGGTTCTCGGCGGCGGTGCCGGTGGCGGCGGCAGCGGCGGTCGCAGCGGTGGGGGAGTCGGTCATGGCTGCTCTACCTCCGCAACAGGGTGGCGCTGACGGGGAGGCTGGCCGGGCCCCCGGTGACCAGGGCGATCTCGGCGCCCTCGACCTGGTTCACGGCCACCCCTCGCAGCTGCTCGACGGCTTCTCGGATGTGGGTCATGCCGATGATGTAGGCCTCCGAGAGGTTCCCGCCGTGGGTGTTCACCGGGATCGAGCCGGTGCCCCAGCGAATGTTGCCGTCGGCCACGAACGGCCCGCCCTCGCCGATGGGGCAGAAGCCGTAGTCCTCGAGCTGCATGATGACCATGGGCGAGAAGTGGTCGTACAGCAGGGCCACGTCGACGTCGGCTGGGGTGACGCCGGCCATCTCGTACACCCGCTTGGCGACGGGCCGGTGGCCGGAAGATGCGAACTCGTCGTCGGGGGCCTGGAAGTAACGGAAGATAGCCGGACCCCACCGACCCGTGCCCCCGTGGGCCGATCCCATGATGTACACCGGCGGCTGGCGCAGGTCGCGGGCCCGCTCCGCCGAGACGGTGATGACGGCCACCGCGCCGTCGCTCTCCATCGTGTAGTCGAGCAGGCACAAGGGATCGGAGATCATGCGGGCGTTGAAGTAGTCGTCGATCGTGAGCGGCTTGCGGTTGAGCGCCGTGAGCGGACGGCGGATGGCGTTCTCGCGTGTCGACATCACGACCTCGGCCATGTGCTCACGCTTGGTGCCGTACTGGTGCATGTGGCGCTTGGTGAGCAGCGAGAAGCTGTGGCCGGGCGACAGCAACCCGGTGTTGGCTGCAAAGGCGATCGACGGCGAGATTCCGCTGCCGCCGTAGGCGCCACCCCCTTCCGCCATGGTTGCGTAGGCCAGCACGCCGTCGACGGCCGAGCCGCCGAGGCGCCGGTTGAGTTGCTGCAGCGTCATGAGCGTGACGCACACGTTGGCCATCCCGCCGTGGATGGCCGCCGCGGCCAGACCCAGCGCCCCGGCGCAGCCCCCGCCGCCCGAGGTGAGGCTGGCGGCGAAGCGCACCTCGGGCACGCCGAGCGTGGATGCCACCTGAGCCGGATCACACGAGTACGAGTAGATCGCAAACCCGTCGAGATCGTTGATGGTGAGGCCTGCATCCTCGAGGGCGAGGAGCGTGGCCTTGCACGCCATCTCCAACTCGGTCTGGGGAAACGACTGACCCCGCTTGTAATACGGGGTGGCACCGACGCCGGCGACGGCGGCTTGGTCCTTGATGCTCATGGCGTTCCTTCGAGCGTGTAGTTGTCGAACGTGACCTCGCCCGACGACGTGTCGAGCACCGCGTACGAGAGCTGCCGACCGTTGCTGTGGTCGCGGGCCTCACCGACCGAGCCCGGGTTGATCACCAACGCCCGTCCGACGCGCTCGGCCATCTGGGCGTGGGTGTGGCCGAGCACCACGTAGTCGGCATCGATCTCGGCGAGACGGCGCAGCTCCGGAGATCCCTTCCAGACGTACTGGTTGTACGGCGGGCACGGGCTGGCGTGCACCATCACCAACGAGCGCCCGTCGTATCGGGCCTCGTGTCGCAGCGGTCGCTCACCGAGGTGGCGCACCAGCTCGGGCTTCACGTGCGGAGCACTGCGAGCCCGGACCCCGTGGGTGCCCACCATGTCGAGGTCGTGGTTGCCGAGGACGCATCGGGCCTCACGCTCGATGAGCAGCTCGATCACCTCGTTGTCGAAGCGGTACGACTCGACCATGTCGCCTGCGCACAGCAGCTCGTCGACATCGCCCATGCGATCGAGCGCGCCGCGCAAACCCTTGGCGTTGCTGTGGATGTCGGACACGATGCCGACGCGCATCCGCTGCCTCCGACGTCCTGGCGGTCCACGGTCGCCCGACCCTAGCAAGCCCGACCGGCACAGTGAGAACGCGGTTTTCAGTCGGTGGGTAGGGGTTATCAGCCGAGGCGGCAACCGAGGATGCGGCCGATGATGTCGAGGGTCTCGGTGCGGGCGTTGGCCCAACTCGGGCTCGACTCGCCGTGGAGGCGGGTCTCGAGCAGGCCGGTCACGATGGCCTGGAGGGCTCGGGCGTCGCGGTCGGGCTTCACCGTGGGGAAGGCGCACTCGCTCGCTCCGGTGCGCAGTATCTCGGTGAGAATCGCCAATGAACCCATGAGGCTCTCGGTCTGGGCGCGCCGGAAACCCGTCGTCTGACGAGCCTCGGGCGACGACAGCACCTTGACCCGGCTGGCCCGTCGAGGATCGAAGGCGATGGCCAGCCAGTGGTCGAGCCAGGCCTCGATGGAGGCGACGGGACCGTCGGCATCGGAGACGGCCGCCGACAACTCGGCGGCCACGCGCTCGCTGTCGGCCCGGTACATCGCCAGGATCAGCGCGTCCTTGGACTCGAAATGCCGGTAGAACGCCCGGGTCGACAACCCGGCCTCGGCCAGGATCTCGTGCACCGAGGTCGAGCCCGACTCGCTCTGGCCGATGAGCCGGTAGGCCGCTCGCAGGATGGCCCGACGCTCGGCATCGATCTTGGCCGTCGCTGACGTAGGCCGGTGCGGCGCGGGCGCGCCGGGTTCGCCCGCGCCGGGTGCCGGACCATCGTGCTCCGTTGATCGCGCCCGAGGACGCGATGTCGCGTCCCATCCCGCTCCCGATCCCATCGGCCTCCAGTATGGACGACCCGGCGCCTGATGCTGCGACACCGATCTCGGGTTGACCTACGGCTGGTGCCGGCGGGGCCGTCGTCGTGTAGAACCACGGCACGTGTCCTCCAGATCGGGGGAGGGAGAGAGAGGAGCGGGCGAATGATCCGCATCGACGGCATGGTGGCCATCATCACCGGGGGCTCACGGGGCCAGGGCGCAGCGACGGCGGGGCTGTTCGTCGAGGCCGGCGCTGTGGTGTACATCACCGACGTCGACGATGCCGATGGCGAAGCCGTGGCCGCGTCGTGCGGGTGCACGTACCTCCACCACGACGTGACCGACCCGAGTCAGTGGCAGGGCGTCGTCGACCGGGTCGTGGCCGACCACGGGCGCATCGACGTCCTCATCAACAACGCCGGCATCATCGAATGGCTGACGATGACCGACACCACGCCCGAGGTGTGGGCGCGCGTGGTGGCCGTCAACCAGACCGGTCCCCTCCTCGGGATGCAGGCCGTGGCTCCGGTGATGAAGCGCCAAGGGAGCGGCTCGATCGTGAACCTGTCGTCGATCGGGGGCCTGGGCGGTTCGAGCCCGTGCTTTGCGTACGGCGCCACGAAGTGGGCACTCCGGGGCATGACCCGAGGGGCGGCCCAGGAGCTCGGGCCCCACGGGATCAGGGTCAACGCCATTCTCCCGGGATCGGTCGAGAGTCGGATGATCGCCGGGATGGACCGGGAGACCCTGATCAAGGCCACCCCGCTCCGGCGCATCGCCGAGCCCGAGGAGATCGGACGGCTCTCGCTGTGGCTGGCGTCGAACGAGAGCTCCTACGTGACCGGCGCCGACCACGTGATCGACGGCGGCCTCAAGGCCTGAGCGCCACCCTTCACGACCGCTGCCCCGCACGACCGCTGCCCCGCACAGCCCGCAGAGCGCCCGTCACCCGATCCGGAGACCCCGTGGACCCGAGCACCTTCCAGAGCCTGTTCGACATGCGCGGCCGTGTGGCGATCATCACCGGCGGTACCCGGGGCATCGGCCGGGCCATCGCCGAAGGCCTCGTGCTCGCCGGCGCCAGCGTGGTCGTCGCCAGCCGCAAGGCGGATTCCTGTGCCGAGGCTGAGGCTGCGCTCAGCGCGCTGGGTGCCACCACCGGTGCCGGCCCCGCGCTCGGCGTGCCGACGCACACCGGCGATCTCGACGCGCTCTCGGCCCTCGTCGATGCCACCTTCGAGCGGTTCGGGCGGATCGACGTGGTCGTGAACAACGCCGCCAACGGCATGACCCAGCCTCTCGCCGAGCTCACTCCCGACGCGTGGGACAAGTCGTTCGCCGTGAACCTCCGGGGCCCGGTCTTCCTGCTGCGCGCGGCTCATCCGCACCTGGTGGCCAGTCCCTGCGCCGCCGTGTTGAACGTGATCTCCGTGGGCGCGCTCACCCACTCCCCGAGCATGGGCATGTACACCGGGGCCAAGGCGGCGTTGCTGTCGTTCACCCGCAACATGGCCGCCGAATGGGCGCCGCAGGGCATCAGGGTCAACGCCTTGGCGCCGGGAACCGTCGACACCGACATGTTGCGCAGCGGGGGCCCGGGCACCGTGGAGCGGGTGGCCGAGATCAGCTTCATGAAGCGCACCGCGCACGTGGACGAGATGATCGGGCCGGCGCTGCTGCTCGTCTCCGACGCGGGCAGTTACATCACCGGCCAGATGATCGTGGCCGACGGTGGCTACGCGGTCGCCCGCTGACGGCGCTGGTTGACGTTCAGGCCGTCTTGACAGCCGCAGCGTCTTGGAGGCCCAGCTCCTCGATGGCGATCTCGCGCATCTTGAACTTCTGGATCTTGCCGGTGACGGTCATGGGGAAATCGTTCACCTGTTTCCAGTAGCGGGGCACCTTGAAATGGGCCACGCGCTCGCGACAGAACGCCCGCAGTTCGTCGTCGGTCACCGTGTGCCCGTCGCGAACGACCAACCAGGCCATGAGCTCCTCACCCATCACGAGGTCGGGGACGCCCACCACCTGCGCGCTGGCAACCGCTGGATGGGTGAACAGCAGCTCCTCGATCTCTCGGGGATAGAGGTTCTCGCCCCCGCGGATCACCATGTCCTTGAGCCGCCCGACGATGCTCAGGTAACCGCGCTCGTCCATGATGCCGAGATCGCCGGTGTGCATCCACCCGTCGACGTCGACGGCCTCGGCGGTCGCCTGGGGATTGTCCCAGTACCCCTGCATCACGAGATAACCCCGTGTGCAGATCTCTCCGGAGGTTCCTCGGGGCACCGTGTCACCTGTGACGGGGTCGATCACCTTGGCCTCGACCTCGGGCATCACCGTGCCCACCGTGGACACCCGCCGCTCGATGTCGTCGTCGGGAAGGGTGATGAAGCTCACCGGGGACGTCTCGGTCATGCCGTAGACGATGCAGACCTGGCTGGCGTGCATGTCGTGCACGGCCCGCTTCATCACCTCCACCGGACAGGGAGAGCCGCCCATGAGGCCGGTGCGCAGCGAAGTGAGGTCGAACTCGGCGAAGCGCGGATGCTCAAGCTGGGCGATCCACATGGTCGGGACGCCGTAGAGGCTCGTACACCGCTCCTCGGCCACGGCTTCCAGTGTGGCCAAGGGCTCGAAGCTCGCCGACGGGTAGACCATGGTGGCCCCGGTGGACGAGCAGCCCAGGTTGCCGATGCCCATCCCGAAGCAGTGGTACAGCGGCACCGGGATGCACACCCGGTCGGCCTGGGTGTATCCCAGGAGCGACGCCGTCACGAAGGCGTTGTTCATGATGTTGTGGTGGGTGAGCGTGGCGCCCTTGGGGTTGCCGGTGGTTCCGCTCGTGTACTGGATGTTGATGGGATCGTGGCAGTCGAGCCCGGACTCGCGCTCGGCGAGGCGATCGACGGAGCTGCCTCGGGCGGCGTCTCGCAGCTCGGTCCAGGTGAGATCATCGGGGCCGCCCGCCCGGTCGCCGTCGATGGTGACGGCCCGCTCGAGCAGCGGGAGCTCGGAGCGCACCGACGCCAGCATCTCGAGGTAGTCGGACGTCTTGAAGCGAGCCGCGCTCACCAGCAGGCGAACGCCCGAGTGGCCGAGCGCGTAGCGCAGCTCGGCGGGTCGGTACGCCGGGTTCACGTTCACCAGGATCGCCCCCGCACGTGCTGCGGCGTACTGCGTGACGGCCCACTCGGCGCAGTTGGGCGACCAGATACCGACCCGATCGCCCTTGTCGATCCCCAGGGCCATCAGTCCCCGAGCGACGAGCTCGACCTCAGCGGCGAGCTCGCGATAGGTATAGCGGAGCCCCTGGTGACGCGAGACGAGCGCATCGGAGTCGCCGTGGCGCGCCACGGTGCGGGCGAGATTGGCGCCGATGGTGTCGTCGAGGAGCGCCGTGCGAGTTCCGGCTTCGAACGATGGTCTCGGAGATTCGCTCACGGGTGCTCTCCTTCAGTGCAGGGTGCGAGAAACGCTCGTCATCATCGCCGGAACCGTGGAGGATTGCATGGACCGAGCCGGTCGGGGCGTGTTGATCCGTGGAGGTGTCGTCGTCGACGGGACGGGTGCCCCGGCGGTGACGGCCGACGTGCGGGTGCAGTCATGGACCATTGCCGAGATCGGGCGTTCGGCCTGGCCGACGACTGCGAGGTGGTCATCGATGCCGGCAGGGCCTACGTGACGCAACACGGCGGTGTTCGTGGGGCACCAGGCGCTCCGGACGCACGTGATGGGCGAGCAGGCCTGGGAGCGCACGGCCACCCCGGCCGAGATCGACGCCATGTGCCATCTGCTCGACGAAGCGTTGAGGCATGGCGGCATCGGCCTCTCGACCACCTTCATGGACACCGACCGCGCCAACCGCGAGGTGCCGTCGCGAAAAGCCGACGACGTGGAGCTGGGCCGTCTGGTCGACGTGGTCGCCCGTCATCCCGGAGCGACGCTGCAGTTCGTGCCCCGCTTCATGCAACCCGAGCACTGGCAGGGCGACTTCGATCGCAAGGCCTCGCTGTGCGGACCCCGGGATGTGCGGGCGAACTGGGGAGCGCTGCGGTGCCAGCAACACCGTTCCGACGAGCTGGGCGAGGGCCCGGGCCGAATGGGATGCCTGCACCTACACGCTGGCGCCCATCCGCACGCCCGAGCGGCTGCTGCTCGACCACTCCGAGCGCGAGCTCCCCGGTCAGACGGGGCTGTCGCTGCTCGATGTCGCGACGGGCCCGGCGGGAGCTGGCGTTACACCCGTCCGGCCGGCGGCTATCGGGCCACCATCGCCAACGGGGAGTTGACCCACTGTGGCGGCGAGTCCACCGGCACCCGTCCCGGCCGCATGGTGGGCCTCAGCCCCGCGTGACGCCTCGCGTGTCCTGACGTTGATACTGCTGCGGTTGCCACGGAGCTTTGCCGGATCGATGGACCGACAGTGCCATTGCGTCCGGACGAGTTCATCGGGCGGCCATGACGCCTACTCCTTTTCACCCTTGGTTTCGATCGGGAGATCCGCGCGTCGCCAGTCGGGGAAGCCGTCCTTCAGGCGGCGGGCGGCTCGGCCGCGGCGGTGTAACAGGCGCACGGCCTCGTCGGCAAAGACGCAGTAGGGGCCCCTGCAGTAGGCGACGACCTCGACGTCGTCGGGGAGCGTCCGTAGTTGGCGCTTCAGCTCGCCGATGGGAACTGACCGGGCACCGGCGATGTGACCGGCCGCGTACTCCGGCGTGGGACGGACGTCTATGACGACAACGTCGCCATCGCGCAGGCGCCGTGCGAGCTCGTCCCGGCTCATCTCGTCGAGTGCGTCGCGGTTGCCGAGGTAGGCGGTTGCGAGATCGGCGATCGCTGCGACGTGTGTGGCTGCGACGTCGCGCATCGAGCTCCACAACTCGGCAACCTGGGTTGATGCGAGCCGGTAGTAGATCCGGGTGCCCTCGCGTCGGGTAGCAACGAGACCGACCGCGGCGAGCGCGCGGAGATGGAACGAGGTGTTGGCGATGCTTTGGTGGATTTCGGACGCCAGGTCCTCGACGTGTCGTTCCCCCTGGTCGAGCACATCGATGATCTCCGCGCGACGACCGTTGCTGAGCGCCTTGGCGACCTGCGTAAAGCCATCGAACAGATTGTCCTTCGCCACACGATCACTCATCCAGCCTCCTCAAAGAAGTGCTTGTCAATGTAGCACCTCTTCTGACACACTCGATATTCAAGTCGCTACTTGAGGGGTTGATTGCGGATGCGGGTTCACGAGTTCGTCGAAGAAGGTCTCGGTCACTCGAGTTACCTCATCGACATCGGGGACGGCACAGCGGCGTTGGTCGATCCGCCGAGATTCCCGACCGCGCACGAGATGCTGGCAACGGCCAAGAGGCTGCGCATCGAGTGGACGTTCGACACCCACTCGCACGCCGACTACGTGACCGGAAGTCCTGGTGTGGCCGCCCGGCATCGAGCGATATTCGTCGCGCCGCGGGCGTCGCAGCTGGAGACACCGCATCGGCCGGTCGACGACGGTGACTCGATCGACATCGGCAACGGCAACGGCTTGCGGATGGTCGCAATCGCATCGCCCGGCCACACTTCGGACCACCACGCATTCCTTCTCGTCGACCACGACGACCCGACGGTGTTGTTCTCTGGCGGGTCGCTGATGGTCGGCACCGTCGGACGAACCGATCTCGGCGGGGATGACCTGGCGGAGCCGCTCGCTCGGCAGATGTTCCGCTCCGTGCGGCGGTTGCTGGAGCTGCCCGACGATGTCACCGTTGCGCCGACGCACGGCGCAGGGTCGTTCTGCTCCGCTGCGGGCGCCTCGGCACGAACGACCACCATCGGCGACGAGCGGCGCACCGACCTGCTGGCGATCGACGACGAGGACCGTTTCGTCGACGATCTCCTTGCGACGTACGGGTCGTTTCCCGACTACTTCCGACGCCTACCGGAGGTCAACCGTCGCGGCCCCCAACCCCTTGACGCACTCCCTTCGCTGGCGCGGCTCTCGCTCGTGGAGTTCGAGGCCCACCTCGCGGCCGGGGCGGTCGTGGTCGACGCCCGTCCGATCGGTCGGTTCTCGGAGGCACACGTTCCCGGCTCGCTGTCGAACGCGCTGCGGCCGACGTTCGCGAGCTGGATCGGTTGGCTCGTTGATCCCGACCGCCCATTGCTCTTCATCCTCGATCCGGGTCAGGAACGTGCCGACCTGGTCCGCCAGTGCCTCGATGTCGGCCACGACGAGCTCCTCGGCGAGCTCGAGGGTGGCATCGACACCTGGGCGGCGGCCGGTCGACCGACGGCAAGCATCCCGCTCGTCCACGCCGCCGAAGCTGCGGCGGTCCTGGTCGACGTCCGCCAGGCCGACGAGTACGCCGCTGGCCACGTCCCCTGTGCGATCAACGTCGAGCTCGCCCGCATCGGTGCCGACACCGCCGGGAGCACGCGGGTCACGTTCATGTGCGGACACGGTGAGCGGGCGATGACCGCGGCGAGCATTGCCCTCGCCGGCGGAGCTACAGGTGTCAGCGCCTTCGATGGGGGCCCGGACACGTTTCTCGCGGCGACCGCGGAATCGATGGTGGCAGGGCAATGACGACCATCGCCGCCATCTGGCCGCCGCCGTTCGAGTTGCGTCGTCTCGACGCGACGAAGGGAGCATGACCATGGACCACGATCTGCCCGTCGATCCCGACACACTGCGCGAGCAGGTGCGCACGAAGTACCGCGAGGTCGCAACCCATCCCGACCGCTCGTTCCACTTCCACACCGGACGGCCGCTCGCAGCGCGCCTCGGCTACGACACCGCGACCGTCGACAGCTTCCCCGACCGTGCGGTCGAGTCGTACGCCGGAGTGGCGAACCCGTTCGAGCTGCGTCGCCTCGAGCCCGGGGAACGGGTCGTCGATGTCGGTTCCGGCGCCGGCTTCGACAGCTTCATCGCCGCCTCACAGGTCGGAGTCAGCGGCGCGGTCGTCGGCGTCGACATGACCGACGAGATGCTCGCCAAGTCCACCGCCACCGCCGTGCAGCTCGGTCTCGGCCACGTCGATTTCCGGAAAGGGCTCGCCGAGGCGATGCCGGTCGAGGACGGTTGGGCCGACGTCGTGATCTCCAACGGTGTGATCAACCTCTCTGTCGACAAGCGGGCGGTCTTCGACGAGATCCACCGCGTGCTGCGCCCTGGCGGCGTGCTGCAGTTTGCCGACATCGCCAACGGTCGCCCCGTACCGCCCGAAGCCTTACGAGACGTCGACTTGTGGACCGGTTGAATTGCCGGAGGGCTGCCCCGTGAGGGCTGGCAGAAAATGCTCGAAGAGGCGGGCTTCGTCGACGTGACGATCGGTCCCGCGTTCGACACGTTCGGCGGCGCTGGCGGCGAGAACAACGCCCGTGCCTTCGACGTGTACGGCTACGCGTTTATCGCCCGCAAACCATCCATCAACAAAGAAGGGAATCACCATGGCAAGCGATGACAAGGTCGTGCTCGCACTCACCCGCGCCGAGGACGACGCGGAGTCGGTCTTGATCTGCTACCTGCTCGGTGTCGAGGCACTGCGCGCTGGCAAGGAAGCGTTGATGTGGCTCACCAAGGATGCGGTCAACGTTGCCACGAAGGGCTTCTGCGACACCGTCTCGGTCGCGGGCGCGCCGTCGATCAGCGACCTGCACAAGGAGTTCGTGGACAAGGGCGGGCGGTTCTACGCCTGTCCCGTATGCGTGAAGGTCCGCGGCATGGAGGGTACCGAGTGGACACAGGGCGCCGAGGTCAAGGGTGCACCCTCGCTGTACGAGTTCACGTCCGGCGGAGCGCTCGTCTTCAACTACTGATGTTCATCGACGGCGAGCCCACCGGCGCCTGTCCCGGCCGCATGGTGGGCCTCAGCCCGGGACTCAGCTCGTGAAGAGCTGCTCGGCGTTGCCGCGCATGATGGCGTGACGGGTGTCGTCGTCGAGCCCGTCGAGCAGGTTCACGAAGGTGTGTGGCTCGGCCAGGCCTTCGGCATGGGGGAAGTCGGAGCCCATGACCAGACAGCGTGCGTCGCCCTTGAGTTGACGCACGATCTCGACGACATCGTCCTCGGGATAGGGCGAGACCCGGACGTGACGCTGGAAGATCGCGCTCGGACGCTCCTTGAGCGGGCCGCCGATCCAGGGACCGTTGCGGCCCATGCCCCGGCTCTTGTCCATGTACGACAGCATGTGCGGCACCCAGCTCGCACCGTGCTCGGCCACGAGAGCGTTGAGGTTGGGATGGCGGCCGAACAGGTTGTCGAAGATCAGCGCCGAGATGGTGTCCATGATCGGACGCTCGCCGTAGCAGTTCATCCACTGCCACGCCGACATGTGCCACGACGCGGGATCGGTGTCGTGACCCCACGACGGCGAGATGGCCTCGAAGTACCAGTTGGGCATGACGTGGAACGCCAACGTGACCCCGGTCTCGTTGAGCCGAGACCAGACAGGATCGAAATAGGGATCACCAGGCGAACGTCCGTTGGCGGGACCGGTGGGGATGAGCACGACCCGGGCGCCCCGGTCGAGTATGTACTCGGTGAGCTCGACGGCCCGGTCGAGATCGCGCAACGACAAGATGGCCGTCGCGAAGATACGGCCATCGCGGTCGAAGCCCCACGTCTCGTCGTACCACTGGTTGAACGACCGCAGGTTCACGTAGAGCGCGTCGGTGTCGGTCACGTAGTGCTCGGCGGCCAGGGCCATCCCCGCAGGGAACAGCACGCAGCGCTCGATGCCCTGGTCGTCGAGCAGCGCGAGCCTCGGCTCGCGCTCGAGGTACTCGGGGCGGATGGGCTCGGGCTGGTAGGTCTCGTCGGGGTTGCCCGACGCCATCTGGCGCAACATCTCGGCCAGGGTGCCGGGCCGGTAGGCGAGGTCGAAGCCCAGGCCCTGCTCGCTGTTGAAGGTGGCGATACGCGAGCCGGCCAGGATCACCTCGAGACCACTGGCGTTGCGTACCGGCGTCACGGCCCGGTCGCGGTACTTCTCGGGGAGGTACCGGGTGAAGGCGTCGCGGGGTTCGTAGCAGTGCGTGTCGCAGTCGAAGATCCCGTACGGCAACTGGCTCATGGCCTGGCCCTCCCGAAAGATGTCGGTACGTCGTGACAGGAACGCTCGGCCGGCATGCTGGATCGGCCTAGAAGTCGGTGCCCCCGTCGATGTTTACCAGGGCCCCGGTGAGGTAGCCGGCCTTGGGCGAGAGGAGGAACGCCACCAGCTCACCGACCTCGTGGGGCTGACCGGGCCGGCCCAGGGCCACGTGCATTCCCCAGTCGTCGACCATGACACGTTCGAGCGTCTCGTCGTACGGGATCCCTCGGGCCTCCGACAGCACACCCCGCAGCGCATGGAGCGCCTCGGTCTCGATGGCCCCGGGGCACACGCAGTTCGCCCGGACACCATGCTTGCCGTAGGCCTTGGCCACGCCCTTGGTGAACACTGCGACCCCACCCTTGAGTGCCCCGTACGGCAGACGGGCCGCCTGAGGATCGTGGATGGAGTACGCGGCGGTCGTCACGAGGGTTCCCCCACCCCTGGCCACGAGATGCGGGAGCACCGTCCGCACGACCCGCACCGTGCCGAGCAGCACGTCCTCGAACGCGGCCATCCAGTGGTCGTCGGGCATGTCGATCGGTTCATGGCCCAGCGTCCCGGTGAACACACCGACACCGTCGAGGCCGCCGAGCGTTTCCACCGCCTCAGCGACGCATCGTTCGACATCGGATGCGCTCGACACGTCGCCGCACACGGCCGAGACGCGGGCCACAGGCTGTGCCGCCACGATGTTCGCCACGGCCCGATCGGCCCGCTCACGGTCGCGTCCGACGAGCACGAGCGCCGCGCCGTCGGCGGCGAGGACGTGCGCGGTGGCCATGCCCATCCCCGACGTGGCCCCCACGAGGAGGTAGCCCTTCCCGGCGACATCGAGGTCCATGATGGCGTCAGCCCTTGACCGTGACGGGCATCCGGGCCCAGCCCCGCACGGTGCTGGTGTGCACCATCTCCGAGCCGGCCTTGTCGACCTCCCAGTCGGGGTAGCGGGCGAGCAGCTCCTCGAGACCCACCCGCCCTTCGAGACGGGCCAGAGCAGCCCCGAGGCAGAAGTGGATCCCGTAGCCGAACGACACGTGCCCGTCGAGCTTGCGGCCCACGTCGAAGCGGTCGGGGTCGGCGTACTGCCGCTCGTCGCGTCCGGCCGAACCGGTGAGCAGGGCCATCTTCGAGCCCTGCTTGACGGTCTGGCCGTGCACCTCGACATCGCGAATCACGACCCGAGCCTGGATGGGCGACGGCGCCTCGTAACGCAGGAGCTCCTCGATGGCGTTGGGGATGAGCCCGGGGTCGTCGATGAGGCGCTGGCGTTCTTCGGGGTTCCGGTACAGCGTGAGGCCGGCCCAGCCCATGAGGTTGGTGACGGTCTCGTTGCCCGCCGCGGCCACCAGGCTGATGTACTGCAACAGCTCCTGGTCTTCGAGCTTTCGGGTGCCGCCGCCGTCGGCTTCGACATCGGCGTTCACCAGATCGGTGATGATGTCGTCAGCCGGTTCCTTGCGCCGCAATGCCACGACACCGCGGAAGTACTCGACCATCTTCAACTGGGAATCGACGGGATAGTCGGTCTGGCCCTCGTCGCGATGGAGCTGCGTGTCGGCGAGCTCGCGCACGTACTCGCGGTCGGCCTCGGGGATCCCCAGCAGCATCCCGATGACCATCATCGGGATCTTGGCGCCGTAGACGCGTACGAAGTCGAACGTGTCGGTGCCCGCAACCTCGTCGAGGTAGCTCCGGCACAGCTCGCGGATCCCCGTCTCCAGGCCCGAGATGCGCCGGGGGGTGAACGTGCGGGCCAGGATCGAGCGGTGCACGTCGTGCATCGGCGGATCTTCGAAGAGCATGTTTCGGGCCTGCTCGATGACATCGGGGCCGGCGTCGATCAGCTCCAGCACGCTGCCGTAGTGCGAGCTGTAGGTGCGCCAGTCGACCGACATGTCACGCACGTCGGCGTAGCGCGACACGGCGAAGAAGTCGAAGCGATCGTTGTAATACAGCGGGCGCTCGTCGCGCATGCGCTTCCACATCGGGTGCGGATTCGCATCGAGCACGTAGTCGTACGGGTCGTAAGAGATCTCGTCCGTCATCGTGCACCCTCGCCTGGTCGCCGGCCGGTTCCGCCGAAAAACCTTAGCCTCTTTTTTCGGCACACTCCGGGGCCGTCGGCGTCACGCGAGGTCACGCCAGGTGCCGGCGGAACCAGTCGATGATGAGGGTGTAGGCGCCGGCTGCCGCCGAGGCGTCGTGACGGGGGCCCGTGTCGTTGAAGAACGCATGGTCGACACCGGGGAACGTGACGATCTCGTTGACGAGCCCGGCGGCGTCGAGCGCGGCCTGAGCAGCGTCGCGTGACGCATTGACCCGGGTGTCGAGCTCGGCGTAGATCCCGAGGACGGCCGCGCTCGAGCCAGTGAAGTCGGCGTCGGCGGGCGCCGGTCCGTAGAAGGGGATGGCGGCAGCGATGCGATCGTCGCCGCTTGCCAGCAGCGACCACGTCATGGCGCCACCGAAGCAGAAGCCCACGGCGCCGATCGCCGCCCCGGGAACCCGCCGTTCGAGCTCGTTGATGCCGGCGCGGAGATCGTCGAGGAGTCGATCGAGCGGTGCGGCGCCCAGCGCTGCGGGGGCCTCGGCCGGGTCGGCGAGTCCGGCCGTTCCCCCTTCTGCCGACAGGAGATCGACACACAAGGCCGAGTACCCGTCGGTCGCGAGACGGCCGACGAGGTCGTAGAAGTGCGGTGTGAGGCCCCGGTTCTCGTGCATCACGAGCACCGCCCCGAGCGGCGGGTCGGCTCCTGAAGGCTGGGCCCAGGCCCCGATGAGCTCGCCTGCCGGGCCGGTGAAGCGGATCTCCTCGGCCACCGGGACCGACGCTGAGCTGGCCGTCGCCGGGGCCGGGGCCGGGGAGGTTGCGGTCGCGGTGCCGTCGGGCTCGGTGGCCGGAGCGGCGGGGGCGCTGGTGGCGGCGCTGCTGGTGGCGGCGCCGCTGGTGGCCGAGGTGGTGGTTGCAGCCGACGACGGGGTCGAGCCGGTGGCGTCGTCCGAGGGGGAGGTGCCGTCGCCGGCATCGTCGTCACCGCATGCGGTGAGCAGCGATCCGGCAGCGGCCACCGCCATACCCAGCATCGCCAAGCGCCGCATGGCTTCGCGACGGCTGAGATGCCCGTCAACAAAGTCGTGGGCTACCTCAGAGACGAGATATTCGTTGAATGCCATGGGATCGAGGCTACCGGGCCGCGGGAAAACACCGGGTCGTCACCAGTGGTGCCAGGATGGTGGCGGGCCGCGGCGGTACCGCCGTCGGCGGGAACGGGGGAGTGATCGGTGAACCGAGCAGCGCTGCGATTCGACGGGTTGGTTGCCATCGTGACCGGCGCCGGCGGCGGGCTGGGCCGCGCTCACGCGCTCATGCTGGCCGAGCGAGGTGCTCGAGTCGTGGTGAACGACGTCGGTGTCGAGATCGCGGGCCAGCCGGCGCCGACGGCTGTCTCGGTCGTGGCCGAGATATCGGCGGCCGGCGGCACGGCGGTGGGTGACGACCACGATGTGGTGAGCCACGGCGACGCGATCGTGCAACGGGCCATCGACGAGTTCGGCCGCATCGACATCGTCGTGAACAACGCCGGTGTCGCCAGCGGCGGTCCCATCGGGCCAGACGCTCCGGCTCGATGGGCGACCACGATCGCCACGACGATCGCCGGATCGGTGGCCGTCACCGGTGCGGCGTGGCCCCACATGGTCGCCGCCGGCGGGGGCCGGGTCGTGCTGACCGCGTCCCAAGCGATGTTCGGGGCCGGCGGCAGCGGGGCCTACTCGGCGGCCAAGTCGGCCATGTTCGGTCTGACCCGATCGTTGGCCGAGGAGGGTCGCCGCCCGGGCATCGCCGTCAACGCCATCATGCCCTCGGCCTGGACCCGCCTCACCCAACTCCTGCCCCCAGGCCCGATCACCGAGCTGCTGTCCGAGCACTTCCCGGTGGAGGCCGTGGCGACCTTCGTGGTGTGGCTGTGCCATCGCGACACCCCCGTGAGCGGCGAGACGTTCTCGGTGGGGGGCGGGCGCGCCGGTCGGGTGATGCTGGCCGAGAACCGGGGCGGCCGGATCGACGACCTCGACCCGG
>JANLSK010000241.1:0-3958 GCA_031362415.1 Actinomycetes bacterium
TGCAGGCACACCACGGTGCCGACGTCGCTGCACGCGGCCCAGAACGGGTCCCAGTGGTCGGAGTGCAGGCTCGGATGGCCGAGCTTCTCGGGGTTCTCGGAGAATGTGACCGCGTGGCAGCCCTTGGCGGCGATGCGGCGCACCTCGTCGGCCATGAGTTGCGGGTCCCAGAACGGCGTGAGCGCACACGGGATGAAGCGACCGGGGTAGGTGCCCGACCACTCGTCGATGTGCCAGTCGTTGTAGGCCTGCACGACGGCGATGGCCAGGTCCTTGTCGGCGGCCCGGGCGAAGAGCTGTCCGCAGAAGTGCGGGAACGTGGGGAAATTGAGCGAACCCAGCACCCCGTTGGCGTTCATGTCGCGGATGCGCTCGTGGATGTCGAAGCAGCCCGGCCGCATCTGGTCGTACCGGGTGGGGTTGAGTCCGTACTCCTCGGGTGGGCATCCGGCGACGGCGTTGAGGCCCATGTACATGGCCCGCTCGTTCTCGAACTGCCAGTACTCGTTGCCCTGCTCGTCGATCAGCACCTTCGGCGCCCGGTCGCGGTAGCGCTCGGAGATGTGCTGGTCGAACATGGTGGGCGGTTCCACCACGTGGTCATCGACGCTCACCAAGATCAGGTCGTCAACGTTCACTGGACCCCCCAGGGACTCGGGCCTGTGGCCCGTGACAGTTGTGTCAGATTACCGACGTCGGTCGGCGTGACGCAAGGCACAGTAGCAAAAGAGCGCGCTATTTTCTCGGTCGCCGTCGGGCCATCGTTGCAGGTCCTCGCGAAGGCTCGTGATCATGGCCACTCGGTGCCGTAGGTGTTGATGTCGACGATCCGTCCGGTGAGCCCGATGCCTCGCTGGAGCGCGAGGTGGTGCACCCCGGGAACGACCTGATCGGGCGTGCCCCAGCCCGTCCAGTCCCAGTCGGCGCCGAGCTCGTGGACGCTCTGCTCGGTTTTGACAGCCCCCGGGCGCAAGGCGTTCACGGCGATGTTGCGATCGGCGACCTCGAGTGAGAGGGCGCTCGAGAAGCGCTCGAGTGCCGCCTTGGCCACGGAGTAGGTGAGATAGCCGGGGGGGAGGTGGGCGGTCATGGTGGGGTCGGCCGCGCCCGACGAGATGTTGATGATGCTGCCCCCACCGCCGTTGGCCATCACCGGCACGACAGCCTGAGCGGTGAGCAACAGGCTGAGGACGTTGATGCGCATCGACGTGTCCCACAGCTCGGTCGTGATGTCGTCGAACAGCGCGCGGGTCGAGGCCATGGCGTTGTTGACGAGGACGTCAAGTCGCCCGTAGGCCTCGACGGTCTGGGCGACGAGACGGGTGATGTCGTCGGCGATCCCGATGTCGCAGCCGATGGCGATCGCCTCGCCACCCTCGGCCCTGATGGCAGCCACGGTGTCGTCGACGGTTCCCGGCAGCTCGGCCGAGGGAGCCGCGGTGGTGCTCCGGGCGGCACACACCACCGACGCCCCGGCTGCGGCCAGGCCCAGGGCCAGGCCCTTGCCGATTCCGCGCGAGGCGCCCGTCACGACGACCACGCGGCCGTCGAGCCGATCGAGCGGTGGGGTGCTGGGTGTGGTGCTCATGACGTGCTCCTCACGGTGGGGTCGATCACGGCGGAATCGCCGTGTCGTTCGGCGCGACGATCGGCAACGATTCCCCACGGGCAACCGCGACCGCCACCGCGGGCTGCGGTCGGCGTCCCAGGACGTGGATGCACAGTGCCATCAGGGTGGTGAAGATCACCGCCCCGAAGACGAACGGGCGGATCGTGTTGTCGAACGAGGCGTCGACGATCGAGCCCAGCAGTGCGCCGCCGGTGGTGCCTGCCGTTCCGAGGACGGCTGAGGCCATCCCAGCGACATGCGGCACTGGGGCCATCGCCAGGGTGTTGCAGTTGGGGCCGAGCAGCGAGACGCCGGGCAGCACCATCACCACCATGGTGCAGTAGAGCCACAGCGGGGGCGTGCCGTCGGTGACGAGGGCGATGATGGCGAAGGCGGCGGTGGCCGCGACCATCCACACCGAGGCCGCTCTCACCACGGCGACGACGCCGACCTGGACGACGATGCGGGCGTTGACGAGCGCGGCCAGGCCCAGCACGCAGGCCAGGGCCCCGAAGATGATCGGGAACTCGTCGCCCCGCCCGAAGACGTCTTCGATGATGATCTCCGACGATGCGAGGTACGACGACATGAATCCGAACAAGAACATGACGGCCAGCCCGTAGGCGACGGTCTGGCGGGTGTGCACCACCACCCGGAACGCCTCGGCCAGCGCAGCCGGACCGACCGCTCGTCGGGCCTCGGGCGCCAGGGTCTCGGGCAACCGGGTGACCCAGGCAGCCAAGCCGATCGCCGCGGCGCACGGGACCCAGAACACGATCCGCCACGGCGCGACCTGCATGGCCGCGGCCCCCAGGGCCGGCGCGAAGACGGGCACGACGATGAACACCGCCATGATCAGCGACATCCGTCGGGCCATGTCGTCGCCCTCGTACCGGTCCCGCACGATCGCCAGCGCCAGCGAGCGCGGAGCGGCCGCGCCCAAGCCCCAGGCGAAGCGGCACACGATGATCGTGCCGAGGCTGGGAGCGAGCGCGGCCCCGGCCGCACCCAGCGCCATGATCGCCAGTCCCGTCCACAGCAAGGGTTTCCGGCCATAGCGATCTGACATCGGGCCGTAGAAGAGCTGGCCGACACCGAGGCCGAGGAAGAACGTCGTCACGAGCAGGCTGACCTTCGACGAGTCGGCGGCCAGCCCGAACTCGGTGCGGATCTCGTCGAACGCCGGCAAGAGCAAGTCGATCGACACGGCCGCCATGGCCATGCACGCCGTCACGATGCCGATGAGCTCCCGGTTGGGTCGTGCCCGTGCAGGCGCGTGAGCCGCATCGTCCAGGGCGCTCGGGGTGCTCACGGGGCTCAGATTGCTGACGGGGCTCGGATTCCTGGGGTTGCTGGGGTGGGGCACGCACGCATCCTGGGGGCACGGGCGCCGCCCGTCCAGCCGGGCATTGAGCGGAGGACGTATCGTGCCGCCGCATTCGATCGCATTCGACACGGAGCGACCTGCAACCGTTGACGGGCGACGGCGCCGACGACAGAGAGCGAACCATGGGACGGTTGACGGGCAAGGTTGCGTTCATCACGGGTGGAGCGCGGGGTCAGGGTCGCTCTCACGCCATCCGGCTGGCATCGGAGGGCGCCGACATCGTGGTGAGCGACGTCTGCGGGCCCGTCGAGGGCAACCAGATCGTTCCGTCGACGCCCGACGACCTCCAGGAGACGGCCCGCCTCGTCGAGGAGCTCGACCGGCGCGTGATCGCCCGGGTCGTCGACGTTCGCGATCTGGCCGGCTTGGAGGCACTCGCGGCCGACACGATGGCGCAGCTCGGACGCCTCGACATCGTCGTCGCCAATGCCGGCATCCTCAACTGGGGCCACGCCTGGGAGATCACGACCGAGGATTGGCAGGCCGTGATCGACGTCAACCTCACCGGCGTGTTCCATACCGTGAAGGCGACCGTCCCGCACATGATCCGTCAGAACCAGGGCGGCTCGATCATCCTCACCAGCTCGACCGCGGGGCTCAAGGGCCAGCCGTTCACGCTGCACTACACGGCGGCCAAGCACGGCGTGGTGGGCATCGCCCGGGGCCTGGCCAACGAGCTCGGGCGCTACGACATCCGGGTCAACAGCGTGCATCCGCATGGTGTGCGTACACAGATGATGGAGGCTCCCGGGTTGTTCGCCATGATCGAGGCCGAGGCCGAGACCCTGGGACCGGTGTTCATGACCACGCTCCCGCACGAGGCCGTCGAGCCCGAGGACATCTCGGCGGTGGTGGCCTGGCTGGCCAGCGACGACGGCCGCCGCACCACCGGTGCGCAGATACCCGTCGACCTGGGCACGCTCAACCGCTGACCTGGCGCCCGTATCGCGCGCGAGAACGCG
>JANLSK010000256.1:0-4764 GCA_031362415.1 Actinomycetes bacterium
CGTCGACGAGTTCCGCGCCGTCACCGCGTCGCTCGGATCACGCTTCACCGTGTAGCGACCCGGCCCGGCACGTTGCCACTGACGCTGGGGTCGATCCGTCAGGAGCCCGGGACGATGATGACCGTCATGGCATCGTCGGCCGCGAGCGCGGTCTGCATCGCCTCGCCGGCCACGCCGACGTCCTCCCCCCATCCCCGGACCAAGCGTGAGTAGAACCCCGCCTGCCCCGCACAACTCGCTCTTGGTCGAGGGTTATCCCCCGGTCCCCGGCGCCTCGGCGTCGCTCGTATCGCCGGCATCCCCGGAGTCGCCGGAGTCACCGGGAGGCAATGCCCACGAGCGGGAGCGGTCGACGGCCCGGAGCCAGTCGGAGCGGCGAGCCCGGAGCGCGGCGGCCTCGGCGGAGCGCGAACCTCCGTTGCCGGCGGAGGGCTCGACCCGCGCATCGGCATGCCAGTTACGAGTCAGATCGTCGAGCGATCCCCACACGCCTTCGGCCAGGCCGGCGAGATAGGCGGCGCCCAGCGCGGTGGTCTCGGTCACCCGGGCCCTGGTGACCGGCACGCCGAGCACGTCGGCCTGCATGGCCAAGAGCAACGGCATCACCGAGGCCCCGCCGTCGACGCGCAACTCGGCGATCGCCGTGCCCGATGCGGCCTGCATGGCGTCGACGACATCGAGCGTCTGCCACGCCATGGCCTCGACGACCGCTCGGGCCAGGTGGGCCTTGGTGGTACCCCGGGTGATGCCCACGATGGTGCCCCGGGCATCGGGATCCCACCACGGCGAGCCCAGCCCTGTGAACGCCGGCACGAGATAGACCCCGCCGGTGTCGGCCACGCTCTCGGCCAGGGGCCCGATCTCGGTCGCGTCGCCGATCAAACCCAGGCCGTCCCGCAACCACTGCACCGCGGCGCCCGTCGAGAAGATGGCGCCCTCCAGCGCATACGTGACATCACCGTGGCCGAGATCCCAGGCCACGGTGCTCAGCAACCCGTCGACGGGCGGCGGACGGGAGGGGCCGACGTTCATGAGCACGAAGGAGCCCGTCCCGTACGTGTTCTTCGTCATCCCTGGCTGCAGGCAGGCCTGGCCGAACAGCGCAGCCTGCTGATCGCCGGCGATCCCGCTCACCGGCACCCGCAGCCCGGCCGCATGTTCGGGCGCGGTCACGCCGAAGCGTCCACTCGAGGGACGAACCTCGGGCCAGATCAGCCCGTCGGACACCCCGAACAGCTCGGTCAGTTCGGGGCTCCATGAGCGCGAACCGATGTCGTACAAGGAGGTTCGGGACGCGTTCGAAGCGTCGGTGGCGTGAGCAGCTCCTCTCGTGAGCTTCCACAGGAGAAACGAGTCGACGGTGCCCCACCGCGTCCCCCGCGTCAGACCGCCGCCAGCACGTCCGAGCCAGGCCAGCTTCGAGGCCGAGAAATAGGGGTCGAGGACCAGCCCAGTGCTCGACCGCACCAACCCCAGGTGCCCGTCGGTCTCCAACCGGGCGCAGGCTTCGGTCGTACGCCGGTCCTGCCAGACGATCGCCGGTCGCACCGGGCGCCCGTCGCCGTCCCACACCACCACGGTCTCGCGCTGGTTGGCGATCCCGATGGCCGCGACCGTCTCACCCGCCGACGCCAGTGCCGCGCTCACCTTCGCCAGCACCGCTGTCGTGGCCATCCAGATCTCGCCGGCGTCGTGCTCGACCCAGCCGGGTCGGGGAAAGTACTGGGGGAACTCCTTGTACGACGCGATGAGGGGGAGGCCGTCGGCGCCGAACGCCATGGCTCGCACCCCGGTGGTCCCGGCATCGATCGCTATCACCACGGCCATGCCGGGGCAGGGTACCCGGCTCCCGTACGATCGGCCCGTGGACGCGCCCCTCGACTCCCTGTTGACCCTGCTCGATCTCGAACAGCTCGAGGTCAACCTGTTCCGCGGGGTGAGCCCCGACGAGCGCCGCCAGCGGGTCTTCGGCGGCCAGGTTGCCGGGCAAGCCCTCGTCGCCGCCGGGCGGACGGTCGACCGTTCCGACGGCCGCACGGTGCACAGCCTGCACGCGTACTTCCTGCGCCCCGGCGATCCCACCGTTCCCATCATCTTCGACGTCGACCGCATCCGCGACGGGCGATCGTTCACCACTCGACGGGTCGTGGCCATCCAGCACGGCAAGCCGATCTTCAACCTGGCGGCATCGTTCCACATCCCCGAGGAGGGGCCGACCCACGCCGACCCGCTCCCCGAGGTACCCGGTCCCGAGGGGCTCAAGAGCCTGCGCACGGTGTTGAGCGAGCGTGGGGTGTCGACGATGGGCGCCGAGTTCCTCATGCCCGTCGAGCAGCGCTACGTCGACCAGGACGCCTGGTGGAACGAGACTCCCCGGGCAGCCGACCAGATGATCTGGATGAAGGCCGACGGTGTGCTCCCCGAGGATCCGATGCTGCACTGCTGCGTCGCGGCGTACGCCTCCGACCTGATGCTGCTCGACTCGATGACCCTGCCGCACGGCCTCACCTGGATGCAGAACACGGTCGAGATGGCCTCCCTCGATCATGCCATGTGGTTCCACGCACCGTTCCGGGTCGACGAGTGGATCCTGTACTCGATGCACAGCCCGGCCACTGGGCGCGGGCGGGGCCTGGCCCAGGGCTCGATGTTCACTCTCGACGGACGCCTGGCCGTGACGGTGATGCAGGAGGGGCTCCTGCGCCCCAAGTCCCCGGCCGCCCGGCCCGCCTGAGCGACCTCAGCCCGCCGGAGCGTCGCCCAGCGCCGCGTCGTTCGACGTCGTGTCGGTCGCGGCGTCGGGCTCGGTGTCGGGCTCGGGTTCGGACCTGTCGGCCAGGAACGTCTGGTTGCGCTCCCACTCGCTCATCGCCCGCAACACCAGCACCGACACGATGGCGACCCCGCCCGCACCCACGAGCCCGCCGATGATGGCCCCCACGGCGTTGGCCGTCGAGCAGTCGGCGCCTTCGGCACAGTCGACGTCGACGACGGCGAAGCCGACCACGGCCCCCGAGAGGCCGGCGATCACGATGGCCACGAAGGCCAGCACGAACGCGAGCCGTCCAGCCGGGAGGCGACGAGGGAGACCGGGGGGCGCGACCACACGTCGATCGTAGGGAGTCGGCGCGAGACTGATCGCATGGAGTTCACGGTCGCGGGCGGGATCATCGAGCACGACGGGCGGCTGCTCATGGTGAAGAACCTGCGCCGCCAGGGAACCGTCGACTGGAGCACCCCCGGCGGCGTCGTCGATCCGGGTGACACGTCACCGTCGGCCGGCCTCACCCGGGAGGTCGCCGAGGAGACGGGTCTGGCGGTCAGCGGTTGGGAGGGCCCTCTCTACGAGGTCGTCACCCATGCGCCCACGTTCGGCTGGACCATGCGCTGCTTCGTGTTCCGGGCCACGAGCTGGTCGGGCGAGATCATCGTCGACGATCCCGACGGCATCGTCGTGGACGCCATCTTCGTCGAGCCGGCCCGCCACGCCGAGCTCCTCGGCGGGTGCTTCCCGTGGGTCGCCGAGCCGTTGAGCGCCTGGCTCGTCGAGCGCTGGACGGTGGAAGCGCCGCGCACCTTCCGCTTCGAGGTGGCCGGTGAGAGCATGACCACCCTGCGGGTCACCGCACGGGGATGACCTCGGAGCAGCCGCCCGCGGAGCAGCCGCCCGCGGCACCAGCCATCTCGATCCTCCACGGCGACCTCGACGCGTTCTACGCCTCGGTCGAGCAACTCGACCGGCCCGAGCTGCGGGGCCGGCCCGTCATCGTGGGGGGAACGACCAATCGGGGCGTCGTGGCTGCGGCCAGCTACGAGGCCCGGGCCTTCGGGGTGCACTCGGCGCTGCCGATCGCCCGGGCCCGACGCCTGTGCCCGGACGGTGCATATGTCGTGCCCCGCTTCGAGCGCTACCAGGAGAAGAGCCGCGAGGTCTTCGCCATCCTGCGATCGTTCACCCCGCTCGTGGAACCACTGTCGTCCGACGAGGCCTTCCTCGACGTGTCGGGCGCCCATCGCCTGTTCGGGACCGGCCCCGAGATCGCCGCCGAGATCAAGCGCCGGGTTCGCACCGAGACCGGGCTCACGATCTCGGTCGGCGCGGCCACCACCAAGCTGCTGGCCAAGCTGGCGAGCGATCTCTCCAAGCCCGACGGGCTGCTCGTGGTCAAGCCGGGCCGCGAGCTCGCGTTCTTGCATCCGTTGCCCGTGCACCGGCTCTGGGGCGTGGGCCCGGCCACGCTGGCCCGCTTGGCCCGTCTGGGTATCGGCACCATTGGCGATCTGGCCAGGACCGACGCTGCGGTGCTCGTGCGCCTGCTCGGTGCGGCGCAGGGCCGGCATCTGCACGACCTGGCCCACAACCGCGACCCGCGGTCGGTCGATCCGGCGCTCGAGGCCAAGTCGGTGGGCTCCGAGAGCACCTTTCCCGTCGACCTGGTCGCCGGGATCGACCTCGAACGGGAGACCCTGCGCCTGGCCGATCAGACGGCGAGCCGGCTGCGCAAGGCCGGCCGCACCGGACGCACCGTCACGCTCAAGGTCCGGTGGTCCGACTTCCACACCGTCACCCGCTCGAGCACGCTCCCCGGTCCGACCGACTCGTCGGCCGTCATCGCCCGGACGGCCCTCGAACTGCTCCGCAGCCTCGAGCTCGGTGCGGGCGTGCGGCTGCTTGGTGTCACGGTGTCGGGATTCGGACCCGCGGCGGCCGAACAGGTCTCGCTTTTCGACCTGGGATCGGGCCCCGTGGGACCGCTGGCCTCC
>JANLSK010000229.1:0-3492 GCA_031362415.1 Actinomycetes bacterium
CGGGCCCGCCACGATGCCGACCAGCGCATCGTCGAGCAACACCAGCTCGAGCGGCGAGAGCTCGCGGAACGGCTCGCCCCGCGACGGTGGGGGTCCGGTCAGTGGCGTGTGGACCTCGGACACGAGCGGACCGATTCGGGCAGCTATTGGGGTCAACGCCTCGACGTCGAATCCGTACACGGAGGCCGCGGTTCCGGCCAGCATGGCCCGGCAATCCTCGACGGGCACGTCGTGCAGCGTCGTCCGGAGCGCTTCGGTCACGAAGCCGGTGGCGCCTTCGGGGTGCGGGAAGTCGTCGCCCCACATGACGCGGTCGTTGCCGATAGCTGTCCGATATCGGACGTCCGCCCTTGGCAGCATGCTGGCCCCGATGTAACAGTTCTGTTGCCAGTAACCCAGTGCCGACAGGGTGAGCCCGTCGATCGTGGGGGATCCGAAGGTGCTGGCGTAGTTGAGGATCAGAGGATCGCCCGAGTATCGCGACTGCACGTGCTTGAGGCCTTGGTCGATTCGCAGCAGATCCTCGACCACCCACCGCATACCCCACATCTCGGTCCACACGACCTTCAATGCGGGGTGTCGCTCGAATACGCCACCCATGACCAAGTGGATGAGCGTCCGGCGCGTCCACAGGTCGTGGTCGGCGAACGTGATCCCCTTGTGCACGGCCAGATCACTTGCGGTGTCGGGGTTCCCCGAACCCTGGTGCTGGTGCACGGGCATCTCCAGGGCGGCGCACACCTCCCAGAGCGGCTCGTACCGGGGATGGTAGAAGGGCTCCATGACGTGGTTCGGCGGGACGGCCGGGAGCATCACCCCGCCGATGACCCCGCTGGCCTTCGCCCACTCGACCTCCCGGCACGCGTCGTCGAGATCGTTGGGCAGGAGCTGAATGAGCCCCCGCCGGCGCGTCGGGGCCTGGGCACAGAACTCCACGAGCCACCGGTTGTGGGCCCGCAGCCCGGCCCAGCGCCGTTGGTACTCGGCGCTGGTTCTCGGCACCCCGCTCAGATGGCAGAGGATGTCGTAGAACGGCGTGAGGGTGTTGGGGAAGATGACCTCGCCGGTGATGCCCGCCCGGTCACAGGCTGCGATGCGGGCGTCGCTGTCCCAGTTGATGGCCGCCCGCACGGGATCGCGCAGATCGATCCACGGGTTCGTGACCCTGGCGGCCCAGGCTTCGAACTCGTCGTGCCACTCGGCGTCGAGGTACTGCTTGTACTGGCGCATCTCGGCGCCGGCATGGGTGTCGGAGGAGAGGATCATGTACCGGTCGATCGTGTCCCAGCGGTCCATCGGGCGCTCCTGCTGGTCGTGTGTCGATGTGGTGGCTGCCGTGGTCGGGTCTCGGGCGAGGACCTGGCTCACTCGTACGCGTGCAGGGCGGGAGGCAACTCTCCGCGCCCGATGGCCTCGGCCCGATCGTGCAGCAACGCCGTGATCTTGTCGAGGCCATGGCTGATGACGAAGCGGCCGTCCTTGATGCCGGCGAGGGCGAAGCGCCCGAGCTCGAGCACGTCCATCATCTCGAGCGGCCGGCCGGCCTTGGCCATGGCCTCCTTGAACTCGGCGATGGTGGTCATGGGCGCCGGCGGGCGAGGGCGGACCCGGGCCAGCGCCTCGGGGCGGTTCCGTTGTGCCGTCCACAACCCCGTCTCGAGCAGGCCGCCCGAGGGGTAGAAGACGCACGCCCGCACGTTGGTGCCTTGGGAAATCAGGTTGTGAGCCAGCGCCTCCGTGAAACACGACACGGCGGCCTTGCTTGCTGCGTACACCGACGCATTGGGGACCGGCGCGAATCCGCCGTCGCCCGACGACGTGTTCACCACCAGACCCTCGTCGCCGGTGGCGATCATGCGAGGGACGAAAGCCAACGTGCAGTTGGCGACGCCGAGCACGTTGACCGAGAAGCACCAGCGCCAGTCGTTGAGCTCCTGCTCCCACGGGAGCCCACCCCCGCCCGAGGTGACCCCGGCATTGTTGAACAGGAGGTTGCAGGTGCCGTAGCGGTCGAACACCGAATCCACGAGCGCGCCGACCGACACCTCGTCGGACACATCGGTGACGACGCCCCAGACCTCGCCCCGCTCGCCGATATCGGTCAGGGTCGCTTCGAGCACCGGCCGCTCGATGTCGGCGATGACGACCCGCGCCCCTTCGTCGAGCAGCGCCTCCACGAGCCCCCGGCCCACGCCGTTGGCCCCACCGGTCACCACGGCGACCTTCCCGTGTAGGTCTTTCACGGATCTCCCCTGCGCTCGTGGCCGGTGGACGGGCACGCTATCCGGGCCGAGCCGAGGCCGCCTGGTGTCACTCTTGGGGGGATCCACCCAGGCGCCGATGTGGGCCGGCGGCTGGACGGGACAGCCTCCGATGGGGTTCTCTGGTGTGCCGGTGAGCGGCGGGACCGACCACCCGCAGAGGTCGCAGCCCGATTGAGAGGTCGTAGCATGAGACGGATTCCGGCGATCGTTGCCGCTGCTGGAGTGACGCTCGTCTTCGGCGCCTGTGCCGTGGTCCCCGTGGCCACCCCCGAGAACGGCGGCGGCTCCGATGCTCCCGTCGATGCCCCGTTTGAGCCTGCGCCGGTCGTCCCCCAACCCGCACCGGCACCGGTCCCGCCTGCGCCCGACCCCGCCGCTGCCCCCGCGCCGCCGGCGCCTGAGCCGGTTCCGCCTCCGCCTGCGCCGCTCCCGCCTGCGCCTGTCCCGCCCAGCACCACGACCACGATCGAGGTCCCGGCGACCACCACCACCGCGACCGTCCCGGCGCAAGGTACGGGTCCGGTGGGAGTGGTCGGGTGCTCGATCACCGAAGACGCCATGGCGGGCTACGTCGCCTCCGGAGGGACGCGCCTGTGGGCCGACCCCGACCCGACCACCGGTGGCTACGGCTACGGCCTCGGGTTCGTCGATCGGTGGGCGAACCCGAACGGCGTGGGGGGTTACCTCTGGTCGATGTTCGACCAGATGGCGCGAGCCCGGCCGACGGTCATCTGGTGGCAGATGTGTGCCGACACCTCGCCGGCCAAGCCCACGGTGGCCGGCACCTACGCCCAGGCGGTCACGACCATCGGGCTGTTGCGCAACCGGTTCCCCGACATCCCGGTGTTCGTGTCGTCGTTCCCGTCCTACGATCCGCCGCTGCATTGTGGCTACGACGAGTTCACGACGATCGTCAACCAGGTCGTGACCCGGTTGATCGCCGACGGGGTGGCATCGCCTGGTCCGGTCCTGAGCCCGCTCAACGTGCAGACGCAGCTACGCGACTGGTGTCATCCCAACACCGTCGGCACCGGGAATTGGGGTCGTCAACTCCTGGCCTTCTTCGGCTGACCGTGTCGCGAAGCAGGCAGGGGCGTGATCGAACGACGGCTCACGCCGAGCCGTGGAAGCGGGCGTCGCCGTAGGCGAAGATGCCGCCGTCGTTGGCGACGAGCCAGTAGCCGTTGCCGGTGGGGGTGGGGGCCATGCCGACGATGGGTTGGTTGAG
>JANLSK010000295.1:0-8417 GCA_031362415.1 Actinomycetes bacterium
CTCGGCCACCGTGAACCAGAGGCTCACGAACCAGCCGCCGTCCTCCTCGACAGCCACCAACACCGGGTCGGGGCCGTCGTCCTGGCTGAGCTCCTCGGCCAGGTCCGCCTCGCCGCTGGTCGGGTCGAGGTCGCTCGTGTCGAAGAGATCGTCAACGAACGGTCCGAGTGGGAGATCGGCGGGATCGAACGTGCCGCTGGCGTCTCCCGCTTCGATGGTGACGGCCGAGTATCCGGGGCTCAGCTCGTCGCTCGAGAGCTCGAGGTTCTCGAGCACGACCTCGAACCCGCTCATGGCGCTGAGATCGATGTCGTCGTCGAACACCTCGAGACGCACGAGCTCGGCGGTGATGTCGACGAGAGGATCCTTGATCGAGTTGCGCTCCGACGGTGCCATCGAGTCGAGCATGCCCAGGATGTCGGCGTTGCCCACCGCGGCGAACATGGCCTCCACGGCGGCCTCGGGCGACTCGGCGCCGCCCGCGTCGTCGCCGGTGAGCGAGGTGACGGCGAACGCCCCGCCGCCCAGCACGGCCAGCAGGGTCACGGCGACGACGGCGATCTTGCCCGTGCGGCGACGCTTGGGCGGGGTCGGCTGCTGGGTGGGATCGCCGCCGGGCCACGTTGCGCCGTGCTGCCACGGCGCGGGCTGCTGGCCGTACTGGGGCGCAGGCTGCCCATACGCGGGCTGCTGGCCGTACTGGGGCCCGGGTTGCCCATACTGCGGCTGCTGGCCGTACTGGGGCCCGGGTTGCCCGTAGGCCGGCTGGCCTGGAGGCGGCGGCGGAACCTGTGGCTGCGAGTAGTTGGGCTGCGACTCGTCGGTCATGCCGTCCTCACCTGGGTGTCGGGTATTCGTCCTGCTCCGGAATCGGACGATCAGGGGATGATCGTCATGAGCTCCGATGCACCTTGAGCGCAATGACGCGAATGACCAGGCTCGTGATACCTCCGAGGCCGATCAGGGAGCCGGCGAGCGCGATCCACACGCCAGGACGCAGTTGGAGCGGGGTCCGAACGACCACCGCGACCGCGATCACCCCAAGACCGGAGGCCAGGCTGGTCGCCACGAGCACCGGGCGCGGCCGACCGAGCGCAGCCGCGAGGAGGCCGAGCGCCGCGAGGAACGGCACCATCACCCAGAGCACGAGAAGTTGCTCGTGCCAGCCCGTGGAGACAAGCTCGAGGCGATCGGCCAGGCGCACAAGGTCGAAGCTCGAACGAGGCGTCCGACCGGTGCTGGCCCAGGGAAGGAACCCGGCCAGGCCCACAACTCCCGAACCCGCGGCGGCCGTCCACAACGGCCACACCGCCGGAGGCCGCGCAGACCGTTCCCGGATCTGGAGGCCTGCGGGAGCGAGCGAGCCGGCTCGTTCATCAGATCCGGCGACGCTCATCTCAGCCATGGTACCGCTCATCGATGAGCTCGTTGGTCACGTCCTGCATGGTTCGAAAGATCGTGAACTCGACGTCGTTGGCGTCGCACCATCGGGCCAGGTTGTCCTTGGCGAAGAGCACGTCGGCCAGCAGCGCAGCCTTACGGTCGCTCGTCCCGTCGCCCACGAACACCGTGGTGCGACCGGCGGTGCGGGCATCGCGGATGGGCGCCTGCTTGCACGTTCCGCACGTGGAGCAGGCGCAGCAGCGGTCGGCATTGGGGAAGGTCAACTCACCAGAGGACCAGTCGACGGCGTTGGTGACGACATCGATACCGAGGGGACCACAGGCCTGCTCGACATGGAAGCCGAAGCCGTCGCTCACCACGGTGACGAGCGCGCCCGCCGAGCGCAGGGCACCGACCAGCGGGGCGAAACCCGGGTCGATCTCGACCTCCCGAGCCGTTGACCGGAGCAGGGCCTCGTCGTGGGGTAGGGCGGCCCACTCCTCCACCAGGCACTCGCGACTGCCGATCAGCCCGGCCTCGTAGCGCTGCTCGGCGTCGTGCCAGTCGGCGATCGCCAAGCGCTCCAAGAGGTGGACGCAGGTGTCACGACGGCTGACGGTACCGTCCCAGTCGAAGAACACGTGGGCCCGAGCCAGGTTGACCTCAAACGGATACATGGACGGGAGTCTCCCATCCCACCGGTGTTCTCGTAGCCTGAAGCCGTGTCGAGACCCGTGCCCGATCTCCGAGCGATCGTCCCTGACCAAGCCATCGAATCGCCACCCGACGGGCCAGTCAACATGCCAGTCGATGGGCCGATCGACGTGGCGATCGTGCCACACACGCACTGGGATCGTGAGTGGTACCTACCGTTCCAGACCTATCGGGTGCGGCTGGTGCGGATGCTTGACGAGCTCCTCCCGGCTCTCGCCGGCGACCCGTCGTACCGCAGGTTCCTGCTCGACGGGCAGACGGTGGCCATCGACGACTATCTCGACGTGCGCCCAGAGATGGCCACGACGATCGCCGCCCTGGTGGCCGACGGACGTCTGGCGATCGGCCCGTGGGCGGTGCTCATGGACGAGTTCATGGTCTCGGCCGAGACCATCGTCCGCAACCTGCAACGTGGCTTCCATCGGGCCGCCGAGCTCGGGGCCTCGATGCCCATCGGGTACCTGCCCGACATGTTCGGGCACGTGGCCCAGATGCCGCAGATCCTGGGCCAGGCCGGTCTGAAGCATGCGGTCGTGTGGCGCGGGGTGCCGTCGGCGGTCGACCGTACGGCGTTCTGGTGGAGCGCCCCCGATGGCTCACGGGTCCGGGCCGAGTTCCTCTACGGCTCGTACGCCAACGCCGCCGTGATCCCGAACGATCCGGCCGGCTTGTGCTCGCTCGCCGAGTCGTACATCGAGGAACTCGGCTCGTACCGGCTCCCCGGAGCCGGGGTGCTGTTGATGCACGGCGGCGATCATCGCGCGCCCTTCACCGGATTGGGAGCGGTGGTGGCCGAGGCCAACACCACCCAGGCGCGGTTCCGCTTTCGCCTGTGTGGTCTCGATGAGTACCTCCCGACCCAGCCCGTCGACTCGCTCCCGCTCTGGAGTGGCGAGCTCCGATCCGGCCATGCCACGAACCTGCTGATGGGCGTGGCCTCGAACCGAGTCGACGTGCACCAGCTCGCGGCCCGGGCCGAGCGGACGCTCGAGCGCGCCGCCGAGCCCCTGGCGGCGCTGTTCATACCGCACGAGAACGGGCCCGGCCGCCTGCTCGATCGGGCCTGGGACGGGCTGGTGCTCAACAGCGCCCACGACTCGTCGTGCGCGTGCAGCATCGACGAGACCGTCGACCAGGTCGTCGTGCGCTACCGGGAGACCGTCCAGATCGCCGACGCCCTGACCGCCGAGGCCATGCGCTGGTTGGCCTCCGAAGTTCGAGCCAGCCCCGGCAGCGTCGTCGTGGCCAACCCCACGGCGCGCACCCGTAGCGGCGTGATCGAGCTCGTCGTCCCGGTACCGCCGAGCGAGCCCACTCCCGGTGGCCTCGACGACCACGCCCTCGGCGGCCTCGGTACGGGCGTGCTCGTGCAGTGCATCGGCGAGACGGCGCCCGAGGAGGTCCTCTCGCAGATCGTGGTGGGGCGAAAGATCCGGTGGTTCGTGCACATGCTCGACAGCTTCGGCCTCGCCGGCGAGCCCGTGGCCCACGTTGAAGACCGGGGCCGCGAGGTGATCTTCCATCTGGCTGGACCGGGTGAGCCCCCACTCGACCTGGTGCCGTGGAAGGAGCGCCTTCTGGCCCGGGCGGGCGACGACGGCGTGCTCCACATCCGCTCCATCCGCCCCGGCCGACGCACCCTGGCCGTGGCCCTCGCCGACGTTCCCGGCTTCGGCTGGCGCACACTCGAACCCGCCACGTTCGTTGCGTTCACAACAATGTCGAACACGGCGGCTGCGGCACCGGGGGAGTGTGGGGGCGCCGTCACCCCGCTGGTTTCGGTGCCGCCGCCGCCGGTGTCGGTGCCGGAGCCCGCCTGGGGTTCCGAGGGCCGCATCGGCAATGGCCTGGTGACGGTGGCAGCCGGGAGCGACGGCACGTTCGAGGTGGTGACCGTCGACGGTCTGCGGGTCGGCGGGCTCGGCCGGCTGGTCGACAGTGGCGACGGGGGCGACACCTACACCTGGTCGCCCCCCGACGATGATCTCGTGGTCGAGGCGCCCGAGAAGATGAGCGCCGAGGTACTCGAGCGCGGCCCGGTGCGGGCTCGTCTGGCGATCTCGGCCACCTACCGCTGGCCGACCCACGCCCTGGGCGACGATCGACGGTGTTCCGCCCGATCAGTCGAGACCACCACGGTGGTCATCGACACCATCGTGGAGGTGCGGGTGGGCGAGCCCTTCGTGCGGGTCGAGCACCGCTTCGACAACACCTGCCGCGATCACCGGCTGCGGGCCCATTTTCCTTTTCCGGCAAGGGTTTCCGGCTCGTCAGCCGAGTGTGCGTTCACCGTCGTCGAGCGAGGGCTCGAGGCCGAGGGGGGTCCGCACGAGACAGCCGTCCCCACGTTCCCCAGTCGACGCTTCGTGTCGTGCAGCAACGGCGTGGTGGGTCTGTCGCTCGTTCACGACGGCCTGCTCGAGTACGAGGTGCTCGGCGAGGGGACGGAGCTGGCGCTCACGCTCCTGCGGGCCACGGGGTATCTCTCGCGGCGCGAGCCCCAGACCCGACCCAACCCGGCCGGCCCGGCGCTGGCCGTTGCTGGGGCCCAGGTTCTCGGGCCGCGTGTCGCCCGATACGCGGTGGTGCTGCACTCCGGTACCTGGCAGACGGTCGACCTGTACGACATCGCCGACCGGGTGCTCGTCCCGTTGGCGACGGCCGTGGTCGGCGGCACGTTCTCTCGGCGCGATCCCGTGGGACGGGCGCTGCACGTCGACGGCGCCGAAGTGTCAGCCCTGTACCGCGGCGACGACGGCCGCCTGGTGCTGCGCCTGTTCAACAGCACAGGGGCCACGACGCCCGTCACGCTCGATCGGTCGGGATCGGTCGTCGACCTGCTGGGCACCGAGCTCGGACGCTTCGCCGGCTCGATCACGATCGGCCCCCACGGGTTCACGACCCTGGTGTGCGACAGGCCCGGGGGCGACCACGCCACGGTCGACGGGGCTGCCTGAGCGCCCGACAGCTCGGGAAGCGCTACAGGATCGGTCGAGAACCGAAGCTGCCCGCGACCCGCTCGCGAGAGGCCTCGAAGTGGGCGGTCTCGTTCAGGGTCGTCAGGCGGGCCTGTCCCTTCACGCTCACCTCGATGCGGGTGATCGACGCGTAGCCCACCGTGACGGGGGCGAACTCGTCGGCGACGCCGAGCACATGGCCCACGATCCGGTTGATGACACCCCCGTGGCAGGCCACGACCACCACATCGCCGGGGCGCCGGGCCACCAGCGTGCTCCAGGCTTCGATCACACGAGCCTTGAACACCTCGGGCGGGTCCCAGCCGATGGCCTCGAAGTCGCGACGCACGATGGCGTCCCAGTACTCGCCACCGTGACTTGCCAGCTCCTCGGTCGGGAAATACCAGTGGGAGCGCCGGTCGAGCTCGTCGAAGTCGTGCTCGATCTCATGAGCCCGATCGCCGTCGACGACGCTCTGCACGGTCTCGATGGCCCGTCGCTTGGGGCTCGTGACCACCAGATCGATCGGCTCGTGGGCCAGCCAGTCCCCCAGGCGGCGAGCCTGGAGCACGCCGAGCTCTGACAGCCCGGGGTCAGCCGGCCCAAGGGGATTGTGCTCCCGCAGCGGCTGAGCGTGACGGACCAGAAGTATCTGCACAGCGCGGCAAACTACACCGACCCGGCCACCACCCCCGGCCCGGGCTGAGCGCCCGACTCGCGCGTGCCGACGTTCGGCACGCCCAGGGGGCGATCGTCAGACGACTGCGGCCACGGCGACGACGGGGCGAGCCGGTGGGGCGTCGGCCAGGGAGCCGACGAAGGGGCTCGACGAGAAGCTGAAGACCCCGCCGTCGGAGGCCACCATGAGGTATCCGTCGCCGTAGCGGACCATGCCCACGACGGGGGCGTTGAGCGACTGGCCGGACCGGAGCACACCGGGAACCGAACCGCGGAACCCGGCATCGCCGAACGCGAAGATCCCTCCGTCGGCGGCCACGAGCCAATAGCCGCGGTTGGTCGGCGTGGGGACCTGCGACCGGACGGGAGCGTTGAGGATCCGGTCGCCCACCGAGCCGAGGAACGGAGCGTCGCCGAAGGCGAAGATCCCTCCGTCGGCGGCCACGAGCCAATAGCCGGCACCGGTGGGGGTGGCGATGCTGCCGAGCACCGGGCCGTTCAGGGCCACGAGCGACAGGTCGCCGAGAAAGCGGGCGTCGCCGAGAGCGACGACCCGGCCCCGGTTCGTGAACAGCCAGTAGCCCATCCCCGTGGGTGTGGATGACAGCGCGCTGAACCGCTCACCTCGGCTCAGCTGTTCGGCGGAGAGCGTTCCGCCACCGTGGTGGCGGGCGTCGCCGAACGGGTGCACCCCTCCCGCATCGTCGAGGAGCCAGTAGCCCGCCCGGGCCGGCGTCGTCTCGATGTCGACGGCCGAGCCGCCCGGGCCGCCGGCCGACGAGCCGGCTCCGGGGAGGCCGGCGATGTCGCCGAACGATCGGGCCGAGCCGAACGCGTGTACCCGCCCGTCGCCGCTCAGCATCCAGTACCCGCCAGCACCGAGCGGAGCGGCCGGCGCGACGGAGGTTGGCGAAGGCGGTCCGGTGCTCGAACCCGGAGGCGGGGGCGCGACGGCGGGCTGGCGTGTCGTGGTGCTCACAGGACGGGCTGTCGTGGTTGTGGTCGTCGTCGTCGTGGACGTGGTCGTTGTCGACGGGAGGGGTGGCGGCGGGGGGCGGCCGGCCATGAGGGCCAAGACGTTGCGGGTCATCTGCTGCACCCGGGCGTCGGCGGGATGCGAGACGCCGGAAGCCGAGGTGGTGTCGAAGCCGTCGAGGAGGTAGGTCCAGTACATGGTGGAGGCGTTGAACACGTACGAACCCGAGGCGGCGCGATAGATCGAGGCTTCCTGCACCCGTTGCGCTGAGCCCACCGTCACCGGGGAACGAGAGAGCAGCTGCACCCCAGCCGGGCGGGCCCAGGAGTACGTCGGATTGTCGAAGTCGAACTCGTGACCCACGAGGTTCGGGATCGTGTCGCCGTCGCGCAGACCGGTGCCGCCGTAGAGCGGATGCCCCGCATTGGTGACGACCCACGGGGCTGACTGTCCGTACGGCAAGGGGAACTGATCGAAGATCGTCCCCAGCACCTGGTTCTCGGGTTGGCCGAGCTGACGCCACTGCTGGCCCTTGGCGATCACCCGGTTGGCCACGCCGCCGGCACTCGCGCTCGACGGTTGCCAGGCGATCGACCAATAGATGCTGTTCCCCGTGAAGTACGCGAGGTCGCGCCCGGCGTCGCGTGCCGCGACCACCGTGGCTCGCATCGCCGCCGAGTGGTACTCGTCGTGCCACGTGGTCAGGAGCGTCCCGAAGCTGGCGAGCAGGTTGGTGGGGCGAGTTTCGAGATCGACGCTGGCGACGTACTTGACGTCGTAGCCCTCCCGTTCGAGGAAGCGCACCATGGTGACGTCGGTGCCGAGATAGAGACCGGCGCCGGCGTTGGTGGCATAGGGGCGGTCGAACGAGACCTCGCTCGCCGGCACATCGTTCTGCGAGTTGAAGGCGTACATGCTCTTGCCGCCCCAGCCGTTGTAGGCCTGCCAGGTGGTGGTGGGCAGCACGTAGAGGATCTCCGCCGTGCGCCCGTCGTCGCGCACCACGAACGGCACGAACGACGACACGGAGCTCGACCCTGCGGGGTAGAGGCCGGCGAGGTAGACGCCTGACGTCCAACCAGCGGTCGCCGAGCCCGGGATGGTGAGCGAGACGGGCCACGCCGCCTCGATCCGACCGGTGGTGCTGGCGACCGGCAGTGATCGGACCACGCCGGCGATTGAGCTCGCCGACCAGACCTGCGTTGCTCCTGCTCCCCCATACCAACCCTGGCGGTAGACCCGCACGTCGAAGCTCGCCGAACGCGACGACACGTGAAGGGCCACGGGCTGCCCACGGTTGATGCTCTGGGCACTGGCGTAGCCCTCGATGGCGTAGGGGCTCACCCAGGGCGTCGGCGCCGCCTTGGGAACGAAGCCCGGTCCCCCGGAGTCGGACTCGGGGACGGGCGTTCCGGCGGCGAGCACGTCGTCGTCGCCAACCGATGGCCCAATGGCCGACTCGTCGATGCCCAGTCGCCAACCGAGGGCGCCCGCCCGACGGTTTTCGATCACGATCGGGTTGACGCTCTCGGCGGTGGGTGAGCCGGGATCGATCGCCACATCGATCACATCGACCACACCCACCGTGCCAACCACACCGACCAGACCGAGCGCCACACCCACCGAGACCGCGAGCCCAGAGGCCACGGCTCGGGCCCCGAGCCTGCCGATCAGCCGACGGTTTCTCGGTCGCAACACCGGCTCCCGGG
>JANLSK010000312.1:0-155184 GCA_031362415.1 Actinomycetes bacterium
CCTCGTGCAGCCGCTCGGCGCCGTCGAACAGCATGGTCCCCACCTGCCCCTGTCGACCGACCTGATCATCGCCGAGGCCGCATCCGAGGCGGTCGTCGCCGCACGAGGTGACGAGCTCGACCTCTGGCTGTTGCCCCCACTGGCGTACACGAAGTCGAACGAGCACGCCTGGTCGGCCGGCACCGTCTGGCTGTCGCCCACGACGCTTCTGGCCGTGCTCGACGACCTGGGCCGTTCGCTCGCCACCACCAGGGCCCGCAAGGTGGCGTTCGTCAACGGCCACGGCGGCAACACCGCGCTGGTCAACGTGGCGTGTCGGGAGCTGCGGTTGCACCACGGCCTGCTCACGTTCCTGCTGCACCCGTCGGTCCCACCCGATCACGGTGGACCGTCGACGGCCGCCGAGCTGGGCATGGGCATCCACGGCGGGCTCGACGAGACCTCGGTGGTGCTGCACCTGCGGCCCGACCTGGTCGACATGACGACCGCAGTCCGCAACGTCCCGTCCCGCCTGGCCGACAACCAGCACGTCCGCTTCGGCGGCTCGGTGAGCTTCGGCTGGCTCTCGAACGACTTCGGCCCGTCGGGGCTCATCGGTGATCCGTTGGGAGCCACGGCCGAGCGGGGCCGGACCCTGTTCGATGCGAGCGTGAAGGGGCTGGGCGAGGCGTTCGCCGAGATCGCCGCGTTCGAGTTCCCGCTCACCTGACGAACAACTGCCAGCACACCGTCGCCGGCGCGCGACTCCTGGCAGTTGTTCGGGGGAGGGACCAACCCCTCGGCACGCTGAGCACGTGGAACCCCAACGTGAAGTGTCGCTGAGATCGGTGAGGGGACGGTCGCCGTCCACTCACCGGCGGAGCACCTGCGAGGAGGTCGGCACCGGCAGGCGCCTCCTCAGCAGGTGCTCCGTCAGCGTCGCGGGTCGCGGCGAGAGTCGATGACGCCGGTGTCGAAGCCGGCGAGGTGCAGGCCACCCGCGAAACGCGCGTGCTCGATCTTGATGCAGCGGTCCTGCACCACCTGCAGCCCCGCAGCGTGCGCGATGGCGACGGCTTCGTCGGAGCGCAGGCCCAGCTGGATCCACAGCACCCGGGCTCCCACTCCCACGGCCTCCCGGGCCACGTCGGGGAGGTCCTCGGCCCGCCGGAAGGCCACCACCACGTCGGGCGCACCGTGCTCAGCGACCAGATCGTCGAGCGAAGCATGGAAGGCGCAGCCCAGGATCATCGATCCGGCCGCCGCCTCCTTGGGGTTCACGAACCACACGTCGTAGCTGCACGACGACGAGAGCAGGTACGAGGCCACGAAGTACGACGGTCGGGAGGGGTTCGAGGACGCCCCGACGATGGCGATCGACCGTATCGAGTCGAGAATCGCCTTGCGCTGCTTGGCTGAGGGCGGCGTCCAGGGTGTGGGGCTCACGTTGCCACCGATCGTCTCAGCGCTTGGTCGAGGTCGTCGACGATGTCGTCGAGATCCTCGATACCCACCGAGATCCTGACCATGTCGGCGCTGACCCCGGCGGCGAGCAAGGCCTCCTCGGGGAGCTGCTGGTGGGTGGTCGAGGCGGGATGGATCACGAGGGTCTTGGCATCGCCCACATTGGCCAGGTGCGATACCAGCTCCAGGCCCTCGATGAAGCGGGCCCCGTCGGCCCGCCCTCCCTTGACCCCGAAGGTGAACACGGCACCCGGGCCCTTGGGCAGGTAACGACGAGCGAGCGCGTGGTAGGGCGAAGACGCCAGACCGGCGTAGCGCACCCATGACACCCGGGGATGGTCCTCGAGAAACGTGGCGACGGCAGCGGCATTGGCGACATGGGCGTCCATCCGCAAAGCCAGGGTCTCGAGGCCCTGCAGCAACATGAAGGCGTTGAAGGGCGACAGGCACGCGCCCACGTCGCGGAGCTGTTCGACTCGGAGCTTGGTGCAGAAGGCGTACTCGCCGAAGTTCTCCCTGAACCGGAGGCCGCCGTAGGAGGCGACGGGTTCGGTCATGTGCGGAAATCGCCCGTTGTCCCATGGGAATCGGCCCGATTCGACGATGACACCACCGATCGACGTGCCGTGGCCCCCGATGAACTTGGTCGCCGAGTGCACGACGATGTCGGCGCCGTGCTCGATGGGCCGGCACAGGTACGGCGTGGCGAAGGTGGCGTCGATCACGAGCGGTAACCCGTGGGAATGCGCCATGTCGGCCAGGGCGGCGACATCGGCGACGGCCCCCGACGGGTTGCCGATGATCTCGGTGTAGATCAGCTTGGTCTGCGGCGTGATCGCCGCCGCGTAATCGTCGACGGCGTCGGAGGCCACGAACGTGGTGGCGATCCCCAGGCGCCGGAGGGTCACGTCGAGCTGGGTGTAGGTGCCGCCGTAGAGCGCCGCCGAGGCCACGATGTGGTCGCCCGAGTCGCACAAGGCCGTGAAGGTGAGGAACTCGGCGGCCTGGCCGCTCGCGGTGGCGACGGCGCCGATCCCCCCGTCGAGCGAGGCCATGCGCTCCTCGAACGCGGCCGTCGTCGGGTTGGCGATGCGGGTGTAGATGCTGCCGTACTTCTGGAGGGCGAACAGATCGGCGGCGTCGGCGGTGTCCTCGAACACGAAGCTCGTCGTCTGGTAGATGGGGACGGCTCGAGCCCCGGTCGTTGGATCGGGCCGGTTGCCCGCGTGCACGGCCCGGGTCCGAAATCCCGGCTGGCGGTCGATGGTCATGCGCGCGTCCTCTCGGCGTCGCCCGACCCCACGACGGGCAGGTGGAGCTCGGCGCCCCAGACCTCGATGGTGGCCACGAGGTGCTCGGCCGCGGGGGTGTCGGGCGAGCCGTCGAGCGTGTGAGGGTTGCGGTCGTAACAGGGGAAGCGGGCTCCCGAGACGTCGAGCCGGAGGCGGTCGCCGGGGTTGAGCTCGACTGCGATGGGACGCAGCCGCAGCTCGACGGTGGTCGGACCCGTGTTCTGTCGCTTCACGTCAGTCGGGCCGACCCGGGTCGCCCAGCCGGTGAGAGCTCGGGAGCCGCCTCGGTGGTCGACGACGGTGAGGACGGCGACCACGTCGTGGCTGGGACGGTCGCACCGGGTGGAGACGATCACCGTCGGAGCACCGACGATCGTGAGTGGCTCCGTCAGCGGCTCGGACGTGAAGCACAGCACATCGCGGCGGTCTTCCGACGACGACTCGTCCTGGAATTCGAGCGCCTCCCCGGGATAGGGCACGAGCGGCTGGGCGACGATCACCGATGCGGGATGGTTCCTGGGCCGTGCTCCGGAACGTGCGAGTCTCCCGTCGCCCGATCGGGAGTTGGCGTTGCCGCTCGGCGACCAGGCCGTCCAGTACTGCAGCTCGCTCTGGGACGGGGGCCAGGCCGATGCGGTGCGCCACACTCCCGAGCCGAGCACGAAGTACCGGACCCGCTGGTCGAACCGGGATGCGGGGGGCTGGGGCGGCGCGTCGGCTCGCACGGAGGTCGCCCGAGGCGGGTGGGTCAGCCCGAAGACCCGGTCGAAGAAGCCGATCAGGGCATCGGCCACCGGCGCCGGCGCCGCCGCTGGCCCCAGGTCGACGCCCCCGTGGACTGGCCCCCAGGGCATGTGGGCCCAGGGCCCGAAGATCGCCTCGGCGTTGAGCTGCTCGATCAGTGCGGCGGTGCCCGACGAGAAGTCGTCGAACCAGCCGCCCACGGTGAAGGCCGGCACCTGAATCGCCGAGAGGTCGGGCCGGCGGTCAGCCCAGTAGTGGTTCTTACGCGCCGATTCTGCCGCAGAATCGGCGCGTAAGGAAACGGGCAGGTGGGCGAGCCATTCGGCGAACCAGGGCGGCGGATTCGGCCCGAGCGCCGACGAGCGGGGCAGCACGTGCACGTCGAACGGAACGGGACCGGTGCGCAGTTCCTGCCCGGCGAGCTGAGCGGCCCAGAAGCACACGAATTGCCATCGCAGGAGCCCGCCCTCGTACGTCCAGCCGTCGCCCGGATCGGGACAGCACATCATCGGGGCGATGGCTCTCAGGCTCGGCGGTCGTCGTGCCGCGGCATAGAGCTGGGCCAGACCCTGGTACGAGAACCCGTACGTGGCGACCCGCCCGTCGCAGATCGGGAGACGAGCCGCCCACTCGATCGTCGCGGCACCGTCGCGGCCTTCATCGACGAAGGGTGAGAACACGCCTGTCGAATCGCCCCGGCCGCGACAGTCCTGCACCAGCACGGCGTATCCCCGGCGGGCAAACCAGGAGGGGTGAGGGAGTACCGGCGTCGACGCCACCGAACGCCCGTAGGGCAGGCGCTGCAGCAGCACCGGCCACGGTCCCGCCCGGTCGTTTGCGGGGTGCCAGGCGTCGGCCACCAGCGTCACCCCGTCGTCGAGGACGAGGCGCAGCCCGGTCACCCGCACGACATCGTCGATCTCACGGTCAGCGGCACCATCCTCGAGGGCCCCGTCACCTGCCACACCCGCCACACCCTCACCCACACGCCACCATCACACTCACACCCCAACACTTGCGGACACTGCCACCGCGGTCAACGATCGCGCGATGCAACACGCCGTTCACCGAACGGCAACGATGATCGACGGGGGCAGGGGCAGGCTCGATCCCGGCGAGCACGCGTCTGCGCCGACACAAGACCCGGGGGCCACACGACCGATGCTGCTCCACCAACTCCTTCGTGACGGGGCCAACCGCACACCCGACAAGGTGGCCTTCCACTGGGTCGAGCGCGACCGCTCGCTCACCTACGCACAGGCCGTCGAGCAGACCGACAAGGTGGCGGGGGCGCTGGCGGCACTCGGTGTCGGCCGAGGTGACCGGGTCGGAATCTTCGCCCACAACGGGCTCGACTATCTCCTCGGCATGTTCGGCGCCTGGCGCCTGGGAGCCATGTGCGCACTGGTGAACGTCCAGTACGCCGACACGCTCGACTACTACGTCAACGACTGCACCCCCAAGGTCCTCATCTACACCCACGACCACCTGGCCACGCTGGAGCGGCACCGCGCGAACCTCCCGTCGATCGAGCACTACCTGTGCATGGACGGCCCGCAGGAGGGTGCGCTGTCGTGGCCCGACGCGGTCGCTGCGGCGCCCGCGCCTCCGCCCGACACCACGGGCGACGACGACCGCGCGCACCTGTCGTACACCTCGGGTACCTCGGGCCAGCCCAAGGGAGCATGTCTGGCCCACGAACCCACCATGCGGGCCACTCGCTGCATCGCCGAGCGCCTCCGGGTCACCGCCGCCGACGTGAGCCTGGGCCCGACCGCGCTGTCGTCGTCGTACCAGCTCGTCGCCAACCTGCTTCCGGCCTTGCACCGGGGCGCCACGGTCTGCGTGATGAGCAGGTGGGACGCGGCTCAGGGATGGGATGCCGCCGAGCGCCTGGGCGCCACGATGCTGGCCGCCAACCCGACCGTCCTTCGGGAGCTGCTCGCCGAGTCGCGTGCGCGGGGACGGGCGCCGGCCCGGCTACGGCTGTCGCTCTCGGGCGGCGGACCCGTGCCGCCCGAGCTCAAGTTGGCCTGGCGTGACGAGCTGGGCCTGCCGCTGTGCGAGAGCTACGGCCAGAGCGAGCTGGGCGGCTTCGTGGGCCTGTGGGCCGCCGATCAGCCGGTGAGCGAGGCTCGGGTGCTGTCGTGCGGGCAACCCCTCCCCGACAAGGAGGTGCGCACCCTCGACGACGACGGTGCCGAGGTGCCGCCGGGTGAACTGGGCGAGATCTGCCTGCGCGGCGGGTTCATGGCCGGCTACTGGAACCGGCCCGACAAGACGACCGACACGCTGCGCGACGGCTGGCTCCACACCGGCGACGTCGGCTACCTCGACGCCGAGGGCTTCGTGTTCATGCGCGGCCGCCTGAGCGAACGCCTCACCGTGGCCGGCGAGCACATCTACCCTCGCGACGTCGAGGAGATCCTCATGCGCCACCCGTCGGTGCACGAAGCCGCGCTCATCGGCCTCCCCGACCCCGTGCTCGGCCACCGCCCCGTCGCCTACGTCACGACCGCCCCCGGCGTTGACGAGCGCCTCGACATGGCCGACCTGGTCAAGCACATCAGTCGAACGTGGGACCGAGATGTACAGTCTCTGACCATCGAGATGATCGAGGCGATGCCCATGACGCCCACGGGCAAGATCAGCAAGGCTCAGCTCCTCGACCAGGCACTGGATTCGGCTCGATGATTGCGGCCCCCCCGGTATCGGGAGTCCGACCCCACCCGGAAACCCGTAGCACCGTTCGGCGCGTCGGTGGGGTCGTGATCGGACCGGTCCTCGTGGCCGCGGCCGTCGTCGGTGTCTGGTATCTCGTGCACCATCGGGTGCTCGAAGAGCCGCGCCGGTTCATTCTGCCCGAGTTCCACGTGGTGATCGACAGCGGCTTCCTCGAAGCCGATCACGCCCGTGAGCTGTTCAAGGGGCTCTGGCTCACGACCCAGGTGTCGCTCCTCGGCCTTGCACTCGCGGCGATCATCGGCATCGGCGTCGGGGTGCTCATGAGCCAGGCCCGCTGGCTGGAGAACAGCGTGTTTCCCTATGCGGTGATCCTGCAGACGATTCCGATCATCGCCATCGTCCCACTCATCGGGCTGGCCTTCGACTACAGCTACGCCAGCCGGGTGACCGTCGCTCTGCTCATCGCCGTCTTCCCGGTGATCACCAACACGTTGTTCGGGCTGAAGTCAGCCGACGCGCAGCAGCACGATCTCTTCACCCTGAACCGCGCCGGACGGTTGACGCGACTGCGAAAGTTGATGATGCCCGCAGCCCTCCCGGCGATCTTCACGGGTCTGCGGATCGCCGCTGGAGCCTCGGTGATCGGGGCGATCGTCGGAGAGTTTTTCTACCGGCAGGGCGTCGACAAGGGCATTGGTCGGCTCATCAGCGAGTACCAGTTCGACAACGACTTCGATCTCGGCATTGCGGCGCTGTTCCTTTCGTGCCTCTTGGGGATCGTCCTGTTCTGGGTCATCACGTTCGTCGGCAACCGAACGGTGCGCCATTGGCACTCGTCGGCCCTGCCGCGATACCGGCCGCCGCGCGTTCGCGCGAGCGGCCAAGGGGGTCCCGTCACCCGGAGGGTTCAGGCGGCGGGCAGCACGAGCGCACTTCAGAAAGGGAGAGCATGAGGAAGTTCAGATTGACGGCCGTGGCCTTGATGGCCGGCCTGGCACTCGTCGCCGCAGCCTGCGGCGACGACGACGACACCACGGCAACACCGGCCGCCGACGGCACGACAGCCCCGAGCACCGACACCACAGCAGCTCCAGCACCCGACACCACGGCCACCCCGGCAGAGTCGGGTTCGCTGGTGGGGGTGTGCCCGGACCCGCTGATCATCCAGACCGACTGGTTCCCAGAAGCCGACCACGGTTACTCGTACCAGGCGATCGGGGTCGACGGCGTGGTCGACGCCACGAACGGAACGTACTCCGGTCCGCTCGGTGACACCGGGATCACCCTCGAGGTCAGGGCTGGTGGCCCGTACATCTCGTTCGCCCCGCCGGCTCAGCAGATCTACGCCGATCCCGAGATCTTCGCCGGATACGCAGACACGGGTGACGTGATCCGCAACGCAGGAGGCGAACAGCCCCTCGTGAGCGTGTTCGCCAACTACGACAAGGGCCCGCAGATCATCCAGTGGGACCCGGAGGTCTATCCCGACGTTCAGACCATCGAGGACATCCGTGACACCGACGCCACGGTCTTGTACTTCGAAGGTGCCGCGTACATGGACTACTTCCTGGCCAACGGCCTGCTGAACGAGGACCAGATCGACGCCTCGTACGACGGTAGCCCGACGCGCTTCGTGGCTGAGGGCGACCTCTTCCAGCAGGGCTTCGCCACCGCCGAGCCGTTCAACTACGAGAACGTGATCGAGGGTTGGCAAAAGCCCGTCGAGTACCTCCTCGTGCACGACACCGGCTTCGAGATCTACCAGTCGGCGCTGTCGGTTCGTCCCGACACGCTCACCGAGGAGGCCGACTGCCTCGAGGCACTGATCCCGATCTTCCAGCAGTCGCTGGTCGACTACATCACCGACCCGGTGCCGATGAACGCCCGCCTCACCGAGATCGTGGCTGAGCTCGAGGAGTTCTGGGTCATCACCGACGAGCTCAATGCGGCCGCGGTCGAGGTGATGCTCGAGCAGAAACTGGTGACCGACGGCGACAACGGCTTCATCGGCGACTTCGACTGCGCTCGGGTCGATGCGCTCATCGAGACCCTCCGTCCCGTGTACGAGGGCGAGATCCCCGATGACCTGGCCTGCGACGCCGTCGTGACCAACCAGTTCCTCGACGACACGATCAGCCTGGGCAAGTAGCTCCACGCATGGCAGTGCTCGACGCGCAGACTCGAACGGCTCACAAGCGCGACACCCACCAGCCGGGCCTGGCGTCGGGAGCGACACCGCCGGTACCGCCCAGATCTCCTGGGCGGTACCGGTACGTCGTCGCGCAGGTTCTCCCTCCCATGGTGCTCCTCGGCCTCGTGGTTGCTGGGTGGTACCTGCTGCATGCGCAGTTGAGTGAGCGCAAGAAGTTCCTGGTTCCACAACCCCACGTGATCGTCGATCACGGCTTCCTCGACGGTGACGTTCGCGCCGACATCTTCGAAGCACTGCGCAACACCACCAAGGTTGCGCTCATCGGCCTCGTCATCGCGATCGTCCTCGGGGTGCTGTTCGCCACCCTCATGAGCCTCGCCGGCTGGGTGGAGCGGAGTTTCTTCCCCTGGGCCATCGTGCTGCAGACGGTGCCCATCCTGGCCATGGTGCCGCTCATGAGCGCGTGGTTCGGGTACAACATCAAGAGTCGGGTCATCGTCTGCGTGCTGATCGCGCTGTTCCCGATCATCACCAACACCCTCTTCGGGCTCTTGTCGACCGACGAGACCCACCACGATCTCTTCACCCTCCACCGGGCCTCGTGGTTCACACGGTTACGCAAGCTCCAATTCCCCGGCGCACTCCCTGCGATGTTCACCGGCTTTCGAGTGTCGGCAGGCCTCGCCGTGGTCGGTGCCATCGTCGGAGAGTTCTTCTTCCGCCGCGGCGACAAGGGCCTGGGCAACCTCATCGAGAAGTACCAGAAGACCAACACCGCCGAGACCCCGAAGCTGTGGGCCACGGTCGTGGTGGCGTGCATGCTCGGCATCGTGGTCTTTCTCGTGTTCGGGCTGCTCCAGCGCCTCTTCACACGGAAGTGGCACGAGTCGGGACAGCGGCAGGCGTGAGCCTTCCCTGGGGGGTGTGGTTCGAGCCCACACAACCCGTCCGGCGGCTGGTCGAGCTGGCGATGCTGGCCGAGGGGCTCGGCGCCGACGTGTGCTTCGTGGCTGACGAGGGCACCGAGCGCGACGTGTACGTGGCGCTGACAGCCATCATGCTTTCTACCGAACGTTTGGTGGTGGCCCCCGCGATCACCAACCCGTTCTCGCGTCATCCCGTCACGACCGCTGCGGCCATCGCCACGCTGGCCGAGATGGCGCCCGGACGGGTGTGGCACGGGTTGGGCGTCGGTGGTAGCCGCGTCCTCGAACCTCTGGGGTTGGTGCCCGAACGGCCGTTCAGCGCATTGCGCGACGCCGTCTCGCTGAATCGCGCGCTCTTGTCGGGCCAGACGGTGGGCGGCGCCACGCTTCACTTCGCGCCGGAGGCACCCGTCCCTATGGCCATCGCAGGGCGGGGGCCTCGGGTACAGGCCCTCGCTGCCGCCGAGGCCGAGTGGGTCATCCTCTCGGCAAAACCCTTGGCGCACTTGGGCACCGAGGCAACCCGCATCCGCGCAGCAGCCGGCGCGGCCAAGATCGCGTGGTCGGCCTACATCGCCTGGTCGGATTCCGAGCGGGCCCGGGTGCTACGGCACTTCTCGTACATGGCAATCGACGCCCCTCCCGAGATACGGGTGGCCGCCGGGCTCGATGACGAGCGCGCATCGCTCATCAAGTCGGCCATGCTGGCCGGCCGCATGGACGACGCAGCAGCGCTCCTGCCCTTGGCACTGGTCGACCAGTACGCGGTGGCCGGCACCCCGTCGGAGTGCGCGGCCACCATTGCGTCACAACGGTCGAACTTCGACCTGTTCATGCTGCCGATGAACGACGAAGCGAGCTGTGAGGAGCACATCGAGGTCTGCGCCCGGATCCTGAACGGCGCATAGCGGCGCTTGGCTCGTGGTCCCCAACGGTCCCCCACCGTGAACAGCAAGCCACGTGACTGACCATCGGCGCTCATCGACCCATCGGCCGGAACGACGGGCTCAACCCGCTGAGGTCAGTGATCGCGCAGCGCGTCGATCAACTCGCCCTTCGACATCCCGAAACGTCCCTTGATCTTCAGCTCCGACGCCCGCTCGAGGAGCTGCGCCTTGGTTCGCGACTCGTACGGCCCCGTACCCTCCGAGGCGTCACTGTTCGCGACGCGGGTGGTCGGGGTTGCGGCGCTCGTGGCGCGGGATCTCGCAGGCGTTCGGAGCTTCGAGGAGCGGGTGCTCGCCGGACGGGTGCCGGCGCCGCTGTCGAGGGTGTCACCGGCGGCCTTCACCGAGTCGACGGCCGAGTCGATCAACCCGACGATCTCGTGGCCGGCCGAGCTCGTCACCCGACGACCCTGAGCGCTCGCTTGACCCTTGACGGTTCGAGCGCCCACGACGCCTGCGTCCGTGATGCGTTTGGTGGCCGCACGGGTCTGGCCCACGACGGCCTTCGTCTGACCGACGACGGCATTGGCTCCGAAACGAGCTGAGCGGGACACGTCCTGACGAGCGGCCCGTGCCTGGCCGGTCACCGTCTTGCCACCAACCCGGGCGATGTCGATCACGTCCTTGGTCGAACCAGCCAGAGCTTGTGCGGCGCCGAAGGCGACTCCGGCAATGGTGCGTTGGAGCCGCATGACCTTGGCCGGGATGGTCGGGAGGTTCGACTCGATCTTGTCGAGTTGATCCGAGATCGTCGAGCTGATGGTGCTTGTTGCCATGAAGGAGACGTCCTCGTGCGATGACTGTGTCGCAGTTCGCCTACCCCACCTCGTGGACTTCAATCATGACAAGCGTCACGCTCAGCGACCGGGTGAGACCAGCTTCGAGTTCAGCGCTTCCGGAGCTTCCACACGTGCTCAGACGGGAAGCGCTGCGCCCAGTCGGCGCTCACGGAGAAGGGCGAGTCGGCAGCGGAGCCGGGGGCCTGGATCTCGTTGTAGTCGAGCACCTCGAAACCGGTGGTGCGGAACAGCTCGAACCACTTCGAGATCGGGAGGTTGAACTCGATACCTCCGGGGTCTTCCACCGCGTCGCGCCAGTCGATGCGATGCAGCCCGAAGTAGTCGCGTTGGAGTTGCCGGAGGCACGCGCCTGACCCATCGACGGGGACGCAGATCATTGCGAGCGGCGTGCCCCCGAGGAACGTGAGCTGACCGCCGGGTCGCAGCAGTCGGTGGGCCTCGGGGATCCACACATAGGGGTCGCACCAGATGGCCGCGCCGTACTCCGAGACCGCGAAGTCGAACGACCCGTCGGGGAACCGCACCATCTCGGCCGAGCCGTGGATGAGCGTGAGCTCGACGCCGTGCTCGGCGGCCAGACGCTGCGCTGTCGCCAACTGCGCTGACGAGTTGTCGATGCCGGTCACTCGGGCCCCTCGGCGGGCCATCCACGCCGACACGTAGGCCGTCCCACAACCGAGTTCGATGGCGTCGAGACCCGTCATGTCGGCAGGGAGGAGCGTCACCTCGGGGTCGGGGATGCTCCAGATCCCCCAGCTGGGTACGGCATCGGCCCAGCACCGCTCACCGGAGGCCACCCAGCGATCGGCCGTGGCGTCCCAGAAACGCCGGTTCTCGGCCACGTGCTCGGGTAGCGCGTGCTCTGACAGGGTGACTTCAGGCTCCATACCGTCGAGTTTGTCACTCAGGGATGGCCGCGTAGGCGGGAAAATCGGGGTCGACAACGGTCTGGATTCCCAGGCCGTTGGCGACACGGTTCACGTAGTTCAGGTGCGCGCACTGGGCGTTGGCATCGACGATGGCGAGATCGTCGAAACCGGCAGCGCGCAGCCGGTCGAGATCCGCGGCGGTCACCTCGGCCGGGGAGCGGGTCAGCTTCACCGTATAGCGCACCAGCTCAGCGTCGGCCGGGGTCGCGGCCGAATCGCCGTCGACGAAGCCGAGCGGATCCCGCCCCAGCGCCACGATCTGATCGTCGGTGAAGCCGGTCTGGCGGAGCTTGATGGTGACCTGGCTCATGCAATACACGGTGCCGTTGACGGCCGAGGTGACATACGAGATGAGGTTGCGCTGGTGCGGCGTGATGGCCGACGGGCACTTCTCGGTTGCCGCGTACAGATCGAGCCTGGCGGCGACGAGGGGCGGGTGAAGCGACCCGGCGAGGGTCATCTCGGTGGGCTCACCGAGCGAGCGGGCCTGCCGCTCGTAACTCGCCTTCAGCTCCCCCGCGGCCTCCGAGTACGGGACGGTCCTGACCCACATGGTTCGCTCCCCTGTCGGTACTTCCCGTGTGCCAACGTTGCCGACATGCACTCAGGTCCCGGCATGTTCTCAGGTCTCGGGCTGTCGCTGTCGAACGAGGATCACCTCAGCGTGACCCTGGCCTCGGCGCAGCGCGCCGACCGTCTCGGCTTCGACGAGGTGTCGATACCCGAGAGCCGCCAGCACCGGTCGGTGTTCACCGCTGCGGCGGCCGTCCTCGCGACCACGCCGCGCATCAGGGTGCGCATCGGCATCGCCAACCCACTCACCCGCCATCCGGCCGTGCTGGCCATGGAGGCCGCGACCCTGGCCGAGCTCGGAGGACCGTCCCGACTGCGCTTCGGACTGGGCGCCGCCGAGTGGACGATGAAGGCGTTGGGCTTCGCGCCCGCCGACTGGAAGCCCTTCACCCACACGGTGGAGGCGACCAGGGCCATCCGCCGGCTGCTCGCTGGCGACGACATCGGGTTCGTGCCCACCACGTTCGCCGCGCCTGCTGAGTGTCGCCTCGACTTCACCCCAGCCGGTCCGATCGCCGTCGACCTCGGCGCGGTCAACGGGCGGATGCTCGAAGCGGCCGGCGAGCACGCCGACGGCGTCCAGCTTGGCGCGATCACCAGCGTTGGGTACACCCGCTGGGCTGTCGCCCGCATCGCAGCCGGGGCCGCCCGGGCTGGTCGCGACCCGTCGGGCCTGCTGATGAGTGCCAACGTGCTCACCTCGGTCGGGCGCGATCGCCGGGCCGCCCGCATGGCGGTTCGGGAGGTGCTGGCGTACTACCTGTGGCGGGTCGAGGGCGTCGTCATCGACGAGTCGGGCGCCGATCTCGACGCCGTGGCCGCGGTGCGCCAAGCCGTGACCGAAGGCGGGGTCGTGGCCGGAGCCGCAATGGTCGCCGATTCACTCGTCGATTCGTTCGCCGTTACCGGCACCGTCGACGACGTGGTGGCGCAACTGGAGCCCTTCGCCGAAGCCGGTCTGGCCCTCCCGCTGGCTTGGTACACCTTCGGCCCCGACCCCGACTGGGCCATCGAAGCGCTCGCTCGCGAGGTTCGTCCCGCAGTGGTCGCCCGGTCCGACGCTGGCGGCTGACCTCGACCACCTCGGACCGGCCACGCGTCGCACGTTCCGGCGACCTGTCCGCTGAACGTGCGACACGTGAGACCCGATCAGCCCATCCACTGACCGCCGTTGACGTCGAGCGTGGCCCCGGTGATGTACCGGGCCTCGTCGGAGCACAGGAAGACGATCGCCGCGGCGAGGTCGTGGGGATCTCCAGGAGCCCGTTCGGTGGCGTCTCCCCCTGGGAGCATGGCGAGAATTCCTCGGCGCCGCTGCGGATCGAGCGCCTCCCACATCGGCGTGTGGTGGGGTCCCGGGGCCACGGCGTTGCAGCGGACGCCGTCGGCCGCGTGCTCACGGGCGATGAACCGGGACAGGGTCAGCAGACCACCCTTGCTGGCCGCGTAAGCCGGGCCCGAGAGGGCCGATCCGCCGAAGCGGCCGTTGACCGAGGCTACGAGCACGATGCGTCCGTTGCCCTGGCGGCGCATCCCGGGGATGGCCGCCCTGGTCACCAGGTAGGCCGAGGTGAGGTTCACGTCGAGGATGCGGCGCCATTCGTCGGGCGATTCGTCGAGGATGCCGCCCCGGCCGGTGATGCCTGCGCAGTGGACGACCACGGTGGGCGCGCCGTGGCGCTCGGTCACAGCCTCGAACGCCGATTCGACCGCAGATTCGTCGCGAACATCGCAGGCCAGAACTGCTCCGGCACCGTCGACGCCGCGCCCGCGCTGCTGTCCCTCGGCCGGGCCCACGGCATCGGCTGGATCGACGGTGTCGGCGCCGACGAGAACACTGGGGACGAGATCGAGGCCGATGACGGTGTCGCCGAGCGCGGCGAATCGGCGGCGGACAGCCGTCCCGATGGCCCCACCACCGCCGGTGACCACCACGACCCGGGCCCGGGAACCCGACTCGGGAGCCATCAATGCCGTTCCTTGGGTGTGTCGGGATCGGCGTCCCACTCGGCCCACGATCCGTCGTACACCGAGAGCTCGCCACCAATGCCAGCCATTCGAAAGGCCAGCAGCGCGCCGGTCGCGGCCACCCCTCCACCGCAGGTCAGGATGGTTCTCGACGCCTCGGCCAGGGTTGGATCGGCCGCCAGGATCCGGGCACGGCACTGCTCGGGGGACATCCAACGCTCACCGTCGACCAGGAAACCCAGGCCGGTCACCCGAACCGAACCGGGGATATGACCCGAGGCTGCGGCGTAGGCCACGTCCATGCGGGCATCGACGATCCGCGCCGTGCCGGGATCGCGGCGCGGATTCGTCGCCTCACCCCCCCGAGCGACGGGCGCCGGTGAGCCGGCCGCTTCCAGCACGTCGGCCTTGGTGGCGTAGATCGAACTGGCGAATCGCGGGGTGAAATGTGCCGGGGGATCGCAGGGCGCTGGCGGGGCGCCGGACACCACCGGATGGCCAACAGCTCGCCATCGGGTGATACCCCCGTCGAGGACCGCGGCCGCAGCGTGGCCGTACACCTGGAGCGCCCACCACACTCGGGCGGCCACCGGCACGTGATGATCGTCGTAGGTGACGACCATGGTCGAGTCACCGATCCCCAGCCGCCCCATCGCCTCGGCGAAGCGATCGCTCGACGCCAGCATGTTGAGCGGTCCCCGGGCCGGGTCGGCGAGCTCGTGATCCCAGGCCACGTACCGGGCCCCCGGGATGTGTGCGGTCCGGTACTCGGCCTCGCCGTCGCGCTGGTCGAAGGGCTTCAGGTACCACCGGCAATCGAGCACCACGATCTCGGTGGCCGACCCGGCAGCATCGGCCCCCTCGAAACGGCCGGAGAGCCCACCAGAGAGACCGCCGGGGAGATGTGCGGCGAGCCAGGAGCACGACACCAGCGGTTCGGCGGGGAACGACATGGATGCGGCGCCACTCGTCACAGCCCGAGTGTCGCGCGTCGCCCGTAGACTTGGAAGATCGTCGTCGTGCGGCCCGCCCGACGCCACCAGCGGCCGACCGAGTGATCGAGGAGCTCGAGCGATGCAACACGGAGTCTTCCTGTTCGGGGCAGTCGAGATGAGCGATGCCGGAGCCGGACCGCCGGCTCCCACCGACCGTCGCTACACCCAGAAGGAGATGTGGCACGCGACCTTGCGCATGCTCGACATGGGCGTGCATGCCGAGCAGGTGGGCTTCGACACGTACTGGCTCACCGAGCACCATTTCCAGTACGAGGGCTACGAGGTCATCCCCAACGGGGTGCTCATCGGGGCCGTGCTGGCCGAGCGCACCAAGCGCATCAAGATCGGCGCCATGTTCCACATCGTGCCGCAGTGGCATCCGCTGCGCTTCGCCGAGGACTGGGCCACGATGCACAACCTCTCGGGCGGCCGAGGCGTGCTCGGTGTCGGACGGGGCACCGTCCCGCGCGAAGCCCAGCCGCTCGGCACCCTCGTCGGGAGCTTCGACAACCCCGACAAGGCCGACGCCGACCGCATCAACCGTGAGCAGATGGACGAGATCATGGACGTCATCCTGCTCGCCTACGAGAACGAGTCGTTCAGCTTCCACGGCAAGCACTACGACTTCCCTCCGCCGGGCATCCCCGACCGGGGTGGCTCGGTGCAGGAGCTCACGCTCGTGCCCCGCCCCCTGTACCCGTACGAGGTCTGGCAGGCGATCACCTCGCCGCCGTCGCTCGAGCATGTTCCCCAACGGGGTTTCGGCGGCGTGTTCTGGCTCCTGCATCACCAGTACGCCAAACAGCGCTGGGACCGGTTCCAGGAGATCTACGAGAACACCCACGGCACCACGCTGCGCCCGGGCGAGAAGCGCCAGATGGTGCTCAACATCTGCGTCGCCGACACCCACGAGCAGGCCTGGGCCGACGCCCGCACCGGCCACGACGAGTTCTGGAAGTTCCTCGGCCCGTACGGATGGTCCAAGGGGTACATGGGTCCCGACGGCAAACCGTCGCCGAGTGGGCTCATCCCCACACTCGAGGAGTCCGTCGATCAGAAGGTCTGGATCATCGGCAGCGCCGAGGAGGTCGCCGAAGGGCTGGCCTTCTACCGCGACATGCTCGGCGGTATGGAGCAGCTCACGGTGTTCCCCCATTTCCCGGGCGAAACCTACGAACGCGCCGAGGACCAGATGGCCCGCTACATGGAACAGGTGAAACCGCTCTTCGACCGCTAGCCCGCCGACCGCGGGCCCGCCGACCGCCGACCCGACGACCGGCGACCCGCGGACCGGCCGAGGAGACCGCCACCGCGGGGACGGTCGAGGTGCCCTACGACGACCGCGGCGGCGTTGCGACCCGAGGCGCCCCAGATTCCTGCACCGGGGAAGGTGGCCGCGCCCGTGAGGAAGAGCCCGGCGACGGGGGTCTCGTAGCGCGTCAGCTCTTTGTCCTTGCCCAGCATGGCCGCGAGCGGTCCACCGGCGAACGAGGGGGCATAGCCGCGGGCCATGCGAAATTCGGACTCATATGCCGGTGGGTCCATGACCCTCCAGTCGACGATGCCGTCGAGGAAACCGGGCTCCACCAGCTCGGCATAGCGCTCCAACCACCGGCGCGGCTCCGGCGACCCCGGCCATCCTCCCGAGAGCGCGTACGGCGTGAACAACACCTCGAGGCTGAACACGTGACGCCCCTTGACCTGGAGGCTGGGGTCGAGCACCGACGGCACGTTGGCGAACAGCATCGGCCGCTCGGCCACCCGTCCCTGGCCCATCAGCCCATGGGCGCGGTGGGCCTCGGCGAGCGGCGGGGCGACAACCACGGTCGGCACGAGCGGGTCGATACCGTCGAGCAGGCCCATGATCCGAGCGTCGACATCGCGGTACACCGGTGCTCGTGCCACCAGCGCGTCGATCTTCGACTCGTAGCCGTCGTGGACGGGCGCCGCGCGCCAGCGCGCCTGGAGACGCTCGGCCCCGGTTGGCGGATTGGCCCCCAGCCAGTCGACGAGCACACCGCGGGGGTCGCAGGCAGCCACCACAGCGCGGGCCCGAAGGCTCTCGCCCGATCCGAGGACCACACCGGTCACCGCCGAGCGTTCCACCAGCAGTCGCTCGACGGGAGCCCCGCAACGAACCCTCCCGCCCATCGCCTCGAAGGCCGAGCGCAGGGCTGCCGGAAGGGCGCCGCTGCCGCCGACGGGCCGACCCGGGGTCACCAGATGCTTGAGCGCGATCCCGAGCGCACCGAGGCCCGTGCCCGGCGTCTCGGGGGAACAGCCCCACACGGCGGGGCCGGTGGCGAAGGCCGGCGCCATGATCGACTCGTCGGTGAAGAACGATCGCAGCACCTCGCCCACCGACCGTCGACTCCACCGCAGCAGCGTGGCCAGACCCGCGCCGCGGGCCGACGCCACCGTTCGCAGCACACGCCCCGGCGACGGTGGCGCTCCGGCCATCTCGACGAGCATCCGGGCCACGGGCGTGGCCGCGGCCAGATAGCGCCGGTACCCGTCAACCTGTGAAGGATGGGTCTGGCGCAACCCGTCGATGGTGCGCTCGGCCGAGCCGAAGTGCAGCCACGGCACCTGGTCGTCGTCCCAGCCCAGGGCGAGCTGGCAGGGGTCGAGGTCGAGATAGCGCAGCCCGTGGCTCGCCAGGTCGAGCTCCTCGGCGATCGACGTGGCCCGCACGAAGATGTGGTCGCAGTTGCAGATGTTGACCCGGGCCCCCACGGCGTCGACGGTCGACGCGCACCCGCCGACGGTGTCGCGGGCTTCCAGCACCAGCACGTCGAGCCCGGCCCGAGCGAGGTAGGCGGCGCACACCAACCCGTTGTGCCCACCGCCCACCACGATCACGTCATGCGTCGTCACGAGCCCTCCGTGGGACCGCTCGCCCCGTTCCGCGCGTGAGGCCAGAACGCCCGGAGATGCGGAGCCGGCGTCACGAGCATCCCGCGACCTTACGACGGCCACCCCGACTCCGAGCATTGTTCCGTACTACGGCCACCCCGACTCCGAGCATTGTTCAGTACGACATCCTCCGTGACGTCGTTGTGAACAATGCTCGCTTGGGGGTGCAGCGTTTCCGTAGCCTCGGGTGTCGGAGGGGGTATGACCGACGACGCAGCGATCGCCATGGCCCTGTCCACACCGGCCGACTGGAGCCCCACAACTCCAGTGCCGGCCCGAGCCCTCGACGCCCAGACCGTGTACGAGACGGAATACGTGGGCCTGGTGAGGCTGGCGGTCTCGCTCGTCGACTCGCGAGAGCGGGCCGAGGAGATCGTCCAAGACGCCGTGGTGCGGGCCCTGCGCCGCTGGGACCAGCTCGTCAACCCCGGCGGCTACCTGCGCATCGCCGTGGTTAACGGTTGCCGCAACGAGCTGCGCCGCCGGGCCCTGGTACGCCGCCGAACGCCGGGGACCGATCCACCGCGTTCTTCTTTGGAGGACGGGCCCCGGCGCGATGAGCTGCTCGACGCGCTGGCCACGCTGAGCACCCGGCGCCGCATCGCCGTGGTGTTGCACTTCTACCTCGACCTGCCCGAGACCGAGGTCGCCGAGATCCTCGGCGTTCGTCCCGGCACCGCTCGCAGCCTCGTCTCCCGAGGCATCGCCGATCTCAGAAAGGTGATCACCCGATGAACCGTCTCCCATCCTCCGACCCGTTCGCCACTCCCGAGCCGTCCGACCGCACCCGCGTCAACGATGCTCCCATTCCGGGCGCGTACGACCAGCTCGGCGTCCGCCTGGCCCGGAGCGTCGGCCGTCGCGTCGACACCCTGGCGCCGACCAGCACCGTCCGCCCCGTGGCCTTCTCGGCGTTGCGGCGCAAGGCCGAGCGCGTCCGCCACACCCGCCGCATCGCCATCGCCGCGGTCACCGGCGCGGTGACGGTCACCGGCGCCGTGGCCCTGGGCACGGGCGCCTTCGAGAACGAGGCGGTCGTCGGGACCGTCACTCCCCCCACCCCCGAGGAGCAGGCCGCCGAGCTGGTGGGCCGCCACGCCCCCACGTTCGTCCCCGACGACCTCACGCTCCAGACCGTGACCTACCAGGGATCGGGTTCCATCGAACCCGTCGCCGACTCGTGGGTGCAGGTGTTCGCCCCGGAGACGGCCGACCTGGCCCACCCCGGCCTGCTCGTCTCGACCGTGGCGCCGCCGCCGACCTTCGACTCCTTCGAGTACGGCGAGGAGCACACCGTCGGCGGCCATCCGGCCCGGCTGATAACTCAACCGGACGGGGCGCTGGCCCTCACCGTGCTCCGACCTGATGCCTCGATCACCTTCGACACCATCGACCTCACGCGTGACCAGCTGCTCGCGGTCGCGGCCTCGGCCGTCATCGAGCCCGGCGGGCGAGGCGTGACGCTCACCGGCCTCCCGCCGGCCTGGTCACCGGTGCTCTCGCAAGCTGCCACCTGGGGCCCCTATGTCGGGTTGTCGTATTACGCCGACGACGTGAACCGGCAGCTCACGCTCAACCTCGAACTGTCGCCCGGATACGTGGATTTTCGCCTGGATCAGGGGGGCGAGCCGGTGACGCTGTCCGACGGGACGGGCGCCCTGCTCTTCCGCTCGTCCGACGGCGGGGTGGCGCTGTACTGGGTCGCCGGCACCGGGGTGGGAATCACCCTGACCGGCTACCAGCTGAGTGAGGACGAGGTGGTCTCGGTGGCCGACAGCGTGCGCTCGTTCAGCGAGAGCGACTGGAACACGCTCGTGGCCAGCTCCGAGTCCATCGAGAACTACCTGCGGGATGATCCGAACGCCGACGCCCAGCAGACCGCGACGACCGTCGCCGCGGCGGCGACCCCCAGTTCCACTCCCGGGTCGGGGCCCAACTGGCAGGACGCAGGCATCGACCTCGACGAGCTGCCCGTGGGCTCGTGGCGGACCGCTGGTGAGAACTCCGGTCCGTGGCTGGTGGCTCGGATCGACGACGACACCGTGGTCGGGGTGTTCAACCACGACGGCAACCTGGCCGGCACGTGCTACATCCTCCCCGTGGGCACCTCGGACCCCATCAGCTTCGGTGGTGCCGTCACGCCGGGCTCCATCGCCGACCCCGACCATCCCGAGGCGGCGGCGTTCGTGAACGACTGCACGGGGGCCACCTACGCCCTCAACGGCACCGTGATCAGCGGCTCGGCCGTGGGGCTGGCGACCTTCCCGGTGCGCATCACCGCCAACGACCGCATCGAGTACGCCCCCGACAACGAGCAAGCCGGCCGCCCCGCCGCCTGACGCCTGAGCCCAGTTCTTTGTGTCTGCGACCGCGCCTGGCGCGGTCGCAGACACAAAGAAGCGGGGTTTCCTTCGCGTCTGGGGCGTTACGCCAAGGGGAGGGTGGCGAGCTGCGAGATGAGCGCTTCCTTGCGCTCCTCGAACACCTCGAACGTGATCGCCTTGTCGTCGAACTCCTGGTGGAGCGTCTTCATCTCGACCAGGAGATCGGCCATGGTGGCGCCGCTGTGGCTCACCGGCTCATCCGACTCGGGCGCGTCGTCGTCGCCCTTGTCCTGGCGCTTCTCGCGCTTGGCGGCGGCCTTGGCCTTCTTGGCTCGTTCGCGTTGCAGCTTCTCGAACGTCGTGCGTTGCGTACCCATGAAAACTCCTCGCAGCCACCGGTCCGTCGTACAGATGAGCCGCCGGCACGATCGAGGCCAGCAGCGAGGACGGTGGGAATCGTGACCCCCCTACCTTACGGCTTCTACGCTCGTTTCCCCGGCTCGGGACCGGCCCCGGCGAGCCCGAATCAGCCTCAGGGGGATCCAGGGGCTTCCGGGGGGATCGCCCAGTCGACGGGCTCCCGGCCGGCGGCCACCAGCGCCTCGTTGGCCCGGGAGAACGGCCGGCTGCCGAAGAACCCGTTGCGAGCCGACAAGGGGGACGGATGCGCCGACTCGATCACCGTGTGGCGGTTCGTGTCGATGAGCGCCTTCTTGCGCCGGGCGTAGCCGCCCCAGAGGATGAACACGACCCGCTCGGGCTTGGCGGCGACGGCCCTGATCACCTCGTCGGTGAAGGTTTCCCAGCCCTGGCCCTGATGCGACGCCGCCTGGTGGGCTCGCACCGTCAGCACCGCGTTGAGCAGCAGCACGCCCTGGCGGGCCCAGTGTTCCAGGCATCCGTGGTCGGGGCGGGCCAGCGCGAGGTCGGCCTCGAGCTCGGCGAAGATGTTCACGAGCGACGGTGGCGCCGGGACCCCCGGGCGCACCGAGAAGCACAGCCCGTGGGCCTGGCCCGGACCGTGGTAGGGATCCTGACCCAGGATCAGCACCTTGGTCTCGGCGTACGACGTGAGATGCAGCGCCGCGAAGACCGCCTCTGACGGTGGGAACACGCGGGCCTGGGTGCGCTCGGCGGCAACGAACGCCTGGAGCTGCGTCCAGTAGGGCTTGGCCAGCTCGCCGCCGAGAACGGGGTTCCAATCGGTTTTCATCCCAGGACCGACGCTAGCAACGGCCCCGGTAGAGTTGTCACTGACGCACACGTCAGGTACCCCGCCAACGAACCAAGCGAGCGTTCACACGATGCAGCGCACCCTCTTCGACGATGAGCATGCACAGTTCCGGGCCAGCTTCCGGCGCTGGCTCGACAAGGAGATGGTGCCCCACGTCGACGCGTGGGAGCGGGCCGGGATCGTCCCCCGCGAGGTGTTCCTGGCCGCCGGCGCCCACGGCTTCCTCGGGATGGGTGTCCCCGAGGAGCTCGGCGGAGGTGGCACGCTCGACTTCCGCTACAACCTGGTGATCAGCGAGGAGATCCAGCTCTCAGGCGTCGGGGCCTCGGGCATCGGCATCACGCTCCACAACGACATCTGCCTGCCGTACTTCCTCACGCTGTGCACACACGAGCAGCAGCAGCGCTGGCTGCCCGGCATCGCATCGGGCGAGCTCATCACCGCCATCGCCATGACCGAGCCGGCCATCGGCTCCGACCTGGCATCGATGTCCACGAGCGCGCTCCGCGATGGCGACAGCTATCATGTCAATGGAGCCAAGACCTTCATCACCAATGGCATCAACGCCGATCTCGTCATCACGGCAGTCAAGACCGATCCCACCCTGCGCCACAAAGGCATGTCGCTGCTTGTGATCGAACGAGGGATGGACGGGTTTGAGCGCGGCCGCAACCTCGAAAAGCTCGGCCTCCACGCGCAAGACACCGCCGAGCTCTTCTTCACCGACGTGTCGGTTCCGATCGAGAACCGCCTCGGCGACGAGGGCTCCGGCTTCACGTATCTCGTCACCAAGCTGCCTCAGGAACGACTGTCGATCGCAGTCCAGGCCGTCGCCGCCAGCCGGGCCGCCTTCGAGTGGACGCTCAGCTACGTGAAGGAGCGGACGGCCTTCGGGCAGAAGATCGGGTCGTTCCAGAACTCCCGCTTCGTGATGGCCGAGATCGCCACCGAGGTCGACATCGCCCAGACCTACGTCGATCGCTGCGTGCTGGCCCTCAACGCCGGCGAGCTCACACCCGAGGAAGCCGCGCAGGCCAAGTGGTGGTGCACCGAGCTGCAAAAGCGCACCGTCGACCGCTGTCTCCAGCTCCACGGCGGCTACGGCTACATGCTCGAATACCCCATCGCCCGGGCGTATGCCGATGCTCGCATCACCACGATCTACGGTGGCACCACCGAGATCATGAAAGAGATCATCGGCAAGTCGCTCGGTCTCTGATGTACTTCGATGTACTCGACGGAGGCCGGGTTTACTCGACGGTGGCCGGGCTGACACCCGCCGTGCTGCCCGGCCCGACGGCTGGAACAGCACTCGCAGGCATGGCAGCGATCTTGGCGTCGGCGTCGCGAACGAAGCAGGCGGCCACGATGCCCACAACGGCGATGATCACCGAGGCGAAGAAGGCGTCGTGGAAGCCGTCGAGGCGGGCCTGGGCGATGGCGGAGGCACCGACAGCGTCGCTCACACGACTCGTGGTTCGAGTGGCGAGCACGGTGGCGAGGACGGCCACCCCGACCGCGGAGCCGACCTGGCGGGACGTGCTCGACAGCGACGACGCCCGACCTGTGTCCTGCGGAGCGATGGTGGCGAAGGAGATCGTCTGCATCGGGATGAACGCGAACCCCATCCCCCAACCCCGCACGAACATCACCAGCCGGATCCACCACAGGTTCGTGTCGGCGCCGATGAAGACGAACACCCCGTTGCCCAGCGCCAGGATCGACAGGCCGAGGATCAGGAGCCGCCGCGGTCCGAGCAACGGGTACAGGCGGGCGCCCACGAAGCGGGCCACGACCATGACGCCGATGGCCTGGGGGAAGGTCGTCAGCCCGGAGTCTTGCGGGGACAGGCCCCGAAGGTCCTGCAGGTACTGGGGGAGGAGGAAGAGGACGCCGAGGAAGCTGCCGATCATCATGAACGAGACGATGTTCGAGGTTCGGAAGAGCCGGTCGCGGTACAGCCGGAGATCGAGCATGGGCGCCGCGATCTTCAGCTCCACCACCACCAACACGGCGAAGGCCACCAGGCCGATGGCACCGGTCGCAAGCACCTCGCCCGAGGTCCAGCCCACCGACGGCGCCCGGGTCAGCGCATAGAGCACCAGGCCCAAACCCGCGCCCGAGAGCACGAACCCGGCGGCGTCGAAGGCTCCGGCCGTGGGCTCCTTGTGCTCCTTGATGAACACGGCGGTGAACACGAAACCGAGCACGCCGATCGGCACGTTCACGTAGAAGATCCAGCGCCACGAGGCGTGCGTGGTGACGATGCCCCCGAACACCGGGCCGACGGCCGGGGCGAGCACCGTGGGGATGGCCAGGACTGCCGAGGCTCGGGCCCGCTCGGCCGGTGGGAAGGCCCGAAACAGCATGGCCATGCCGACGGGCGCCAGCATGCCCCCACCCACGCCCTGGAGCACCCGGAACGCGATCAACGACTCGATGTTCCACGCCGCTCCGCACAGCGCCGAGGCCACGGAGAACATGACCAGCGCGAACATGAACGTCTTCTTGGTGCCGAACCGGTCGCCGATCCAGCCCGATGCCGGAATCCACACGGCCAGGCTCACGATGTAGCCGATCACGATCCATTCGATCGTGCTCGGGCCGACGTCGAACTCCTCGGCGATCGAGGGCAGCGCCACGTTCACGACGGTGACGTCGAGGATGTCCATGAACACGCCGAAGATGAAGGCGATGGCCACCAGGTTCTTGTAGGGCTGCGCCCGAAGCCATCGCACGACGGGATGCGATCAGACCCAACGACTCGCCGTCGAATTCTGTGACATCTCGGGCGTTCAAGCCGTGCCGTGAAAAATCGGTTGTGCCCGGTGCCCGAAATGGTTACAACTGAGGTCATGACCGACCGGTCGAGCGTTCCGACGGCGGCACGCCCGGATGCCACCGAACGGATCGCGTTCGTCCTCTCCGGGGGCGCCAGCCTCGGCGCCGCCCAGGTCGGGATGCTCCAAGCCCTCACCGAGGCCGGCATCCGCCCTCACCTGGTGCTTGGAAGCTCGGCCGGAGCGTTGAACGGCGCCCTCTTCGCCATCACGGCCGACATCGGCGCGGTCCAGTCGCTGCGCCACATCTGGTGGTCGCTCCGCCGCTCGCACGTGTTCCCCGTGCGTCCCCACCATCTCATCGCCGGCGCGACCGGTCGACGCGACTCGCTCGTGCCCACGTGGGCCATGCGGCGCTTCATCGAGCGGAACCTCCCGTTCCGCGATCTCGCCGAGACCGCCGTTCCCTTCGCGGCCATGGCCACCTGCGTCGGCACCGGCGAGTCGGTCGTGCTCACCGATGGCGACGCCCTGAGCGTGCTCCTCGCCAGCACGGCCGTGCCGGGTATCTACAGCCCCGTCGAGGTCGGGGGGCGCCTCCTGTTCGACGGGTCGATCGCCGCCGACTACGCCGTCGGCGCAGCCATCGCTCGCGGCGCCACCACCGTCTACGTGCTGCCCGCCGCCGTCGGCATCGCGGGCCGGCCCCGAAGTGCCGTTGCCATGGTGCAGCGGGCCACGGGCCATCTCATCGAGCGGGTGAATCGCGACACGGTGGCCTCGGCTGCGGCTGCGGCACCCCATGTCGACATCGTCATCCTCCCCGCCCCCACCACCACAGCGGGCTCGTTCGACTTCTCCGACTCGCGCCGCCTCATCACCGAGGGCCACCGGCAGGCCACGGCCGCGCTCGCGGCGAGGACCAAAGGCGCACGGGACGAACGCCGCCCCCCGCAGAGCACCCGTCGGGACGCACGCTTGTCGATGGCCTGAAGCGCCCGTCGGGCGTCGCCGAGGACGAGGGCCCCATCGGCCGTCACCTGTTCAGGTCAGGGCTCGAGCCGGGAGCGGTATTCGGCGATCGCCAGTGCGTGATCGACGAGCGGGCTGGAATAGCCGTAGCGCAGACGGGTGGCCGGGGACGGGTCGTGAATCTCGGGAGCGGGCACGGTAGCCAGCTCGGCCACGTAGCGCCTGATGTAGGCGCCAGTAAGGTCGAACCGGCGGCTCTGCACCGTGGGGTTGAACGTTCGATGCGGGTTGGTGTCGGAACCGGTTCCGGCCACCCACTGCCAGTTGAGCTGGTTGAGCGCGATGTCGCCGTCGACGAGGTGTTCGAGGAAGTGCGCAGCGCCAACCCGCCAGTCGATGGCCAGGTCCTTGGTGAGAAAAGACGCTACGACCATCCGGGCCCTATTGTGCATGAAACCCTCGGCAAGTAGCTGTCTCATACCGGCATCAACGAGCGGAAAGCCCGTGCGTCCCTCACGCCAGGCCTGGACCCCGGCCGGATCGTCGCGCCAGCGCATGGCCCGCGGCCGGAAGTCGCGGTGCGCCACGTCGGGTCGCGCCGCCAGGATCTGATGGAAGAAATCGCGCCAACACAGCTGGCGAAGGAACGGGGCCCCGCCCGGACGGGCTCGGAGCCTCATCGCCACCTCGAGCGGCGACAGACATCCGAAGTGAAGCGCCGCTGACACGTGCGACGTCGCGTCGGCCGCAAGATCGTCATGTCCAGTCGCGTAGCCGTCCAAGCTCGACGCCGCCCAGAGCTTCAGTCGGGCCAGCGCCGCCGTCTCGCCGCCTGTCGGCAGCCTCGGCGCCGAAGCCGAGACTCTGAGCGGCTCGATCGCCAGCCGGGTTGGGATCTCGATGCCGGCGGGGAGCGGGACGGTCCTCGGCGACGCCAGCACCGAGCGCCAGCGCGCCTCGAGCCAGCGCCGGTGATACGGCGTGAACACCTTGAACTCGGCCCCGCCCGAAGGGCGGATCGCGCCGGCCGGGACAACGGTCACGCCGGGATGCGCGTGAACGGCGATCCGCTGGGTCGTCGCCGATCGCTCAAGAGCCACCAGGCGCCGCTGAGCGAACGCGCTCACGTCGTCGCTCAGGTGGACGGCCGACGCCCCGACCTCGGTCGCCGCGGCCATCACCTCGTCGACGAAGCGACCACGCCGTACGACGAGCCCGCCGCCACGAGCGGCGAGCGAAGCTCCGAGGTCGGTGAGCGCGTCGGCCAGGTAGGCCTGACGGTTGGCGCTGGCATGTCGGGTCGCGAGCACGTCGTCATCGAGCACGAACACCGTCAGCACGGCATCGGCCGAGGCCACCGCAGCCGAGAGCGCGGGGTTGTCGCGTACGCGAAGGTCGCGTGTGAAGACAACAACAGCGACGTTGGCGCGAGAACCGTTCTTGGCCGTGCGCGCAGCGTTGGCCCCAGCGTTGGTGGCGGCGTTGGTGGCGGCGTTGGCACCCACCGGGCGACCCTACAAGACTCGGCCCGATGAACCGACCGCTCGATGGCATCCGCGTGCTCGATCTCAGCCGGGTGCTGGCCGGGCCCATCGCGGGACGGATCCTGGCCGACCTCGGCGCCGACGTCATCAAGGTCGAGCCCCCCGACCTCGACATCGCCCGCACCGTCATGCCGCAGCCACACGGCCAGTCGGTGTTCGCCAGCCACCTCAACGCCGGCAAGCGCGGGATGGTCGTCGACCTCGACCGCACCGGCGCGTCCGAGTTGGTCGCTCGGCTCGCCGAGCGTTGCGACGTGTTCCTCGAGAACTTCCGTCCAGGCGTGTTGGCCCGGTTCGGGCTGGGACCCGACGATCTGCGGGCCCGCCAGCCGCGGCTCGTGTACTGCTCGGTGAGCGGCTGGGGACATGGCAACTCGTGGTCGTCGCGTCGGGCCTACGCGCCGCTGGTGCACGCCCAGGTGGGCACGATCGAGATGGCCGCCCGGCTGCACGGCGGGACGGCCCGCCAGGAGGTGCACGTCCACGGCGACTCCTACGCCGGGATGCTCGCCACCCAGGCCATCCTGGCGGCGCTGTTCCAGAGGGAGCGCACGGGCCTGGGCCAGCACCTGGACGTGTCGATGGCCGCGGCCCTCGTCTACGCGAACGAATGGGCCCCGGTGGAATGGCAGCGCTACCAGGGCGTCCGCCAGTTCGACATCTGGACCCACCCGGTGCTGCGCCTGGGCGATGGCACCCTGGCGACCTTGGTCGGGAACCCCCGGTCGACCATGGTGGCGTTCGTCACCGCCCTCGGCGGCGACGACGCCGACGCCATCCTCGCCGATCCCCGCTTCTCGAGCCGCGAGGCGATCGACGCCCACATCGACGATGCCCTGGCGGTCCTGGCCCGGCTGGTCGCCCGGTGCCCGTCGTATGCCGCTCTCGAACGGGCCGTCGAGGGAACGCCGATGCTCGTCGCCGAGGTGCGCTCGGTGACCGATGTCCTCGACACCGAGTGGGCATCCGAGGTGGGTCTGGTGACCGAGATCGAGCCGGGCGTGCCCGTCGCTCGGGCTCCGTGGCGGTCGAGCGGCGCCGAGATCGGCGTTCGGGGACCGGCGCCGCGCCCGAACGAGCACGCTCGCGAGGTGCTGGCCGACGTGCTCGGGGTGGGCGCAACGGAGTTCGAGGCGCTCCTCGCCGACGGGGTTTTCGGCGCTCAGTGACGTCGGTTTGGCGATCGCTGCTCCCCGAATCACCGCATTCTGTGGCAACTCGCATGCGACAAGCGTCGTCGGGGTATTTTTCGCTCAAGGTCAGGCAGACACGAGGGAACTTCCGTTTTACGCTCCCGCCCGATACCTATGCGAACTCACACCGGAATCCATCGCAAAGCACTCATCATGATCCTCGCTGCCGGGGTCCTCGGATGGGCGAACAGCCGGCCTGAGGTCTCGGTCGCGCTCGAGGCCGAGGCCGCGCCCGCGCCGGCCCCGCTCTCCCCGCTCGTGGGAGCCGGACCGGGGGATGCGCCCGCCCCGATCCCGCCGCCCGTCGCCATCGACCCACCGGTGGCCGCACCTGCCGAGATGGTGGAGCTCGAAACCCCGACAACCACAAGGGATTCCAACAGTCGCTCGCCCGATGCTCCCAGCACCGTGGCCCTCGAGATCCCCGAGATCCCCGAGATCCCTGAGGTCCCGGTGCCGAGCCCGGCTCAACCCAAGGCTGTCGACCTCGCTGCGCTCGAGACCGGGGCCTCCGAACGATTCGCTCCGCTCGCCGAGTTCGACGTCCGCGCCGCCACCACGGCGCTGCTCGCCTCCGACCGCCTCCGAATGGACGGCGCCGTACGCGCCGACCTGGCCAATGGGCGCACCAGCCCCGAGATCGTGCGCATGCTCACGCTGATCACCGAGAACTTCTCGTTGTCGCTGGGCGTGTTGTCCACCGGGCACTCCTTGTGCATCGACAGCACATCGACACCGGGATGCCCAGGATCGTCGATCTCGATGCACCCGTCCGGTCGAGCCGTCGACGTCTTTGCCGTCAACGGCGAAGCGGTGTCCACGAGCAGCGGTCACGCCTGGATGCTCGTCGAGTACCTCCTGGGTATGGCCGACGGGGTTCGCCCCAACGAGATCGGGCTCCCCTGGAAGGAGCTCGAGCCCCTCCCCGGGGTGTTCAGCGACGCCCGGCATCAGCGCCACCTCCACCTCGGATTCGACCCCGGGCTGGGCACCACCTCCGACGGCCGAGCCGTGACCATACCCGCATCCATGGCCTGTCTCCCGTCCGACGGCGACGCCCGCGCCATGCCCGACATCGTCGTCATCGACGGGCGGAGCGGCATGTCCTCCATGCGCATCGGCGCGGCGAACCCCGAACGATGTGGGTCGATCAGCGGGGCCGCTCCTCGCGCCATCGTGCTCAACCCCGAATGCCGAGGGGCCTGGGTGCTCGGTGACGACGGGTCGATTCGAGCCGTGGGCGATGCGGCCCACCTCGGAGACCTCACCGGGAGCTCGAACTCCAGCGAGCCCGCCGCGCTCGTCAGCGTCTTCGGGGGCTACCGGATCGTGACCGCCAACGGTCGCGTATCGAACTTTGGCAGCGCCGGGACGCTCGGTGACCTCGGTGGCGTTGCGCTCGCGGCTCCCATCGCCGACGCCACCTCAACACCGACCGGGTCGGGCTACTGGCTGCTGGGGGCCGACGGAGCCGTGTTCAGCTTCGGTGACGCCGACTACCACGGGGGCGCCTCCGAGATCCTCGCCGCGGCTGCAGGAGGTCAGCGGGCCGTGGCCATCGCATCGACACCGTCCGGGGAGGGCTACTGGGTCCTGGCGTCCGATGGTGGCGTGTTCACCTTCGGTGACGCCCCGATGTGGGGATCGCTGCTGGGCCTGCCCACGCCCGAGCCTGGAGCCGAAGGTGCGGGCCACGTGGAGATCCCCATCGCCTGGCTCCCCGACGAGACGGCCATCGACATCGTGCGCACGAAGACGGGTTACGTGGTGGTCACCTCACGGCGACGGCTCACCATGTTTCTCGCCGGCAACGGTGAGCCCCGGCCGATCGTCGGGACCTACCGCATCGACTCCGAATCCGCGGCCGCTGACTCGGTGGCTGCCGCGGCCTGCTCTCCGCTCGAGATGTGACACGGGGCAAACCCGCGGCTGCGAGCCCGAAGCTCGGCACCAGGCTGGGGTAGGTCGTTCCGACACCCTCGACGACGACCTGCCGGTCGCGACCACCACGACACGGGCCCCCCCCCGCACCACGACCACGGCGCCACCGACAACCGCCACATGGCAGGGCCCACCGCGACCACGGGGGTGACGACGACAACCACGTCGTTCCAGCCCGTGGCCTCGGCGTGGATGCCGGCCGATCCGGGCACGTTCACGTATCCCGTGGCCGAGGCCGGGTCCATGACGTTCACCATCGCCGGTGACGAGGTCACGGTCCGGGTCGAGGGGATCCGAGCGGGCTCGATCGCGTCAGCCCAGACCGTAAACTCCTGGTCAGCAACCTACGGTGGCCACTGCCAGGGAGCTCCGGTTGAAATATGACTTGACTGCTGGTATTTCAATCCGTATGGTCGCAGCATGCGTTCCGCTCCCATCTCCAAGCCGCTCACCGAGCGCTGGATGAATGATCCCTGGGGCGAGTCCACGCGCTTGAGCTACGACGAGCTCTGTCGGGCCTGACGAGGGTCCCCATCGGCTGACTCCCAGCCGACCACGCAGTCGCAGCAGCCCCGCATTGCCCCTCGTCTGCGCGCCGCGCCCGAGCACTGGTTGTGTCATGCGCACCACTCCATCCCTGTCGTCGTGTGATCTGTCCGACACCGACCTCGCCGAGCTGTCCGATCGGTTCGAGGACATCTCGGCACTGAGCATCATCGAGTGGGCGCTGGCCACCTTCGGCGATCGCATCGCCGTCACGGCCTCGATGGCCGACGCCGTGCTCGTGCACCTGGCCAGCACGGTGGCCCCCGGGATCGACGTGGTCTTCGCCGACACCGGATACCACTTCCCCGAGACGCTCTCGACCGCAGCCGAGGTGCGCCGCAGGTACCCCGTCGAGCTGAAGGTCGTCTCGTCGGATCTCCCCCTCGATGATCTGTGGCGCACCGACCCCGACACCTGCTGCGCCCGGCGCAAGACGGGCCCCATCACCGACGCGCTCGAGGGCTACGACGCGTGGCTCTCGGGGCTGCGTCGCGACGAGGCCCACACCCGATCAACCACCCCGATCCTCAGCCGGGGCCGTCAGGACCGGATCAAGGTGTACCCCTTGGCCCGCTGGACCGACGCCGACGTCGCCGAGTACGTCGAGCGGCACGACGTGATCGTGAATCCCTTGCTGGCGCAGGGCTACCCATCGATCGGATGCTGGCCCTGCACCCGGGCAGTCGACACGGGCGAGCACGCCCGGGCGGGACGCTGGGCCGGCCTGGCCAAGACCGAGTGCGGGCTGCATCTTTGATGCCGCCTCGAAGCGCCTCCGGCGCCTCGAAACGACTCCGTCGCCTCGGCGACGACTCCGGGACCTCGCTACGCTCGGCAACGGCAACCCCCTGATCGAACATGGCCGGGGTCGTCTCCAACCCGGGAACTGCTGAGGATCACATGGTTCTGCCAGCTTCGTATCCGGTGAACTTGTTGCTCGAGGGTCGACGCGTGCTCGTGGTCGGTGGTGGCCCTGTCGCGGCCCGCAAAGTCGACGGGCTGGCCGATGCCGGAGCCGTCGTCAGGGTGATCGCGCCCCAAGCGGTGGCCGAGATCACCCTGCGCGCCGACGTGGACCACGAGGCCCGGCCCTACCGGCGGGGCGAGGTGGCCGGGTACTGGCTCGTGATCGCAGCCACGGACGATCCGGCCGTCAACCAGGCGGTGTTCGACGACGGCGAGGCGGCCGGGATCTGGGTCAACGTGGCCGACGAACCCGAACGCTGCTCGTTCATCCTCCCGGCCGTCGTGCGCCGGGGTCCCGTTCAGCTCACGGCCTCCACCTCGGGGACGAGCCCGGCCCTCTCGGGCTGGTTGCGCGATCGGCTCGACGCCTCGTTCGGTCCCGAGCTCGAGGTGCTGGCGACGGTGGTCGGGGCCGAGCGGGCCGCGCTCAAGGCCATGGGGCAACGCACCGACAGCATCGACTGGCGGGCCCGGATCGAGGAGCTGCTCGCCGAGCTCGAGGGGGCCCACGCGTGACGATTCCCGTGTACCTCGTGGGCGCAGGACCGGGCGATCCCGAATTGCTCACCGTGAAGGCGGCCCGGTTGCTGGCGATCGCCGATGTCGTGGTTCACGACAACCTCGTCGATCCGGCCGTGCTGGCGCTCATCCCCGAAGGCGTCGAGCGCATCGATGTCGGCAAGCGCCCGGGCCGGCCCACCCCACAGGACGTCATCAACGCCCTGCTGGTGCACCTGGGCTCGGCGGGCGACGGACGCACGATCGTGCGACTCAAGGGCGGCGATCCGTTCGTGTTCGGCCGGGGCGGGGAAGAGGCCCGGGCCCTCGTCGCCGCCGGGATTCCCGTCGAGATCGTGCCCGGCATCTCGTCAGCGATCGCCGCACCGGCCGCCGCGGGCATCCCGGTGACCCAGCGGGGCGTGTCGGCGGCGTTCACCGTCGTCACCGGCCATCGCGAGTCTGGTCGCCAGCCCGTGAACTGGGAGGCGCTGGCGACCGTCGGCGGCACCATCGTGGTGCTCATGGGTGTGGCGCAGAGGGGCGAGATCGCCCGGCGCCTGATCGCCGGAGGATTGGCCGCCGACACGCCGGTCTGCGCCATCGAGCGCGGGACCTGCGAAGCTCAGCGCGTGGTGCGGACCGTCCTGGGATCGTTGGAGCAGACGGCGGTCGCTTCCCCGGCCACCATGGTGATCGGCGCCGTGGCCGCGTACGACGTGCTCAGCGCCGTCCTCGCCCCGTCGACGGTCGCGCTCGCGAAGGTGCTGTAGGGCCCGGGCGCACCGCGGGGTCCGGGCGCACAGCGGCGTCGGGGACAGGCCGAAAGTCCCCTGATGCGTGCCCTGTGACCCCTGGGTCTCGCCCATCGGGCGGGGTACAAACGATGCAGGCCAGGAGGCCTCGCCCGAGACCTCGATGGAGGAGTCGCCTCATGTTCGAGCACGTGATCATCCCGCTCGACCGCACCGAGGACGCTGAGCACGCGCTCGTCCCGGGTCGATGGCTGGCTGAGCGCCTCGGAGCGTCGGTCGTGCTGGTCAGCGCCGTCGCCGATCCCGACCACGTCGCCTCCCGCGAGACGTACCTGCGGGACGTGCTCGCCGAGACCGGACGCCCCGGTGTGGTGTCGGTCGGCGTCACGCTCGATCCGTCCACGACGATCCTGTCCGAGCATCGGCGCCATCCGGGATCGATCGTGTGCATGGCATCGCATGGATCGGGCCGGATGACGGAGGCCACGTTCGGCAGCGTCACCGGTGACGTCGTGCGGCAGGTCGCCGGGCCCGTGCTGCTCGTGGGCCCCAACGTCGACCCGGAGCGGACGGCGTGGACGTCGCTGGCCGTCTGTCTCGACGGATCGGAGTTCGCCGAGGCGCTCCTGCCCCATGCGGGACCGCTCGTCGACCGCGCCAAGCTCGATCTCGTGCTCGTGGAGGTGATCGAGCCGGCAGCCGCAGCCGCGATCAGACGCGAGACCGACGGCGACCTCCTCGAAAGCGGCTACCTCGAGCGGATCGGGCACGCGCAGGCCAGCCAGGGACGGTCGGCGAACTGGGAAACGCTCCACGGAGCGCCGCCATCACGCGTGCTGGTCGCCTATGCCCTGACCGATCCCGGCCCCATCCTCGCGCTGGCCACGCACGGCCGGACCGGGCTGCGACGGATGCTCATGGGCAGCGTGGCCATGAGGGTCGTGCACGAGAGCCCGTCGCCGGTCCTGGTCGTCCAGGGTCCCCGAGACCTCGACTGAGATCACCTCCGGCCATGACCGCACCCCCGCCACTCCCACCCGTCCCTCCGTCGCCCCGATCTCCCCGACCCGAGCGTCGGCTCGTCGGCATCGCGAGCTGTCGGTACCCGTCGGACGGATCGCCGGGATCCCCATCCGCCTGCACCTGACCTGGTGGCCCTGCTGGTCCTGCTGGCGTTGGGCTCCACGAATGCCGACGGCCCGGGCGTCGTCGAGGCGCTCCTCTGGCCGGTGATGGAGTTCGGGAGCGTCGTCGTGCACGAGCTGGCCCACAGCCTGGTGGCGGTGCGGCGTGGCGTACCCGTGGTCGGCATCGTGCTCTTGCCGATCGGTGGGGTCTCGAAGATGTCACGCCTGCCCGACCGGCCCCGCGACGAGCTGGCGATCGCCGCCGCCGAACCCGCGGCCAGCGCCGCTCTGGGGCTGGCCGCCGCGCTCGTCGTGCTGGTCGCCGGCCGCTCGCTCCTGCCGGCGAGCTTCAGCGACGGTCCCTACCTGACCCGCCTGGCCTGGATCAACGTGATGCTGGCGGGCTTCAACCTGATCCCCGCGTTCCCGCTCGACGGTGGACGAGTGCTGCGGGCATGGCTGGCCGGGCGCAGCACTCGAGACGGCCACCCGGCGAGCGGCCTCGCTGGGCTGGATCCTCGGGTCGGCCATGATCGCCGTCGGCGTCTTGACCAACGTGTGGTTGATGATCATCGGCGTCTTCGTGCTCTTCGGCGGAGCGGCCGAGGAGGCGGCGACGATCCTCCACGTCCGGATGCAGGGCCTGAGTGTCATCGACGCCATGCGCGCCCCGGTCGCAACCATCGACGACCGCGCCGATGTGGGCTCGGCTCGGGCCACGGCTCGGGCGGCGCGCCAGCCCGTGGTCCCCGTCACCCACGACGGCCGCTACACCGGCGTGCTCGACATGCGTGACGCTGCGGTGGGCACACCGATGTCACCCATCGGCGCTCTCATCGACCACGATGCTCCGGTCCTGCACCCCGCCGAAGCGCTCGACCACGCCGTGGAGGACGAGCTGTGGCCGTCAGGCCATCCGGCGCTGGCCGTGGTCGATGCCGAGGGCCGGGTGGTCGGCGTGCTCGGTACCGACGACCTGGCCGGCGTCGTCGAGCGGGCTGGACACCGACACCCTCTCCGCTGACGACAGCCGGGGTCAGACCCGGGCGACCTTGGTCCAGGCGCTGACCGGCTCGGCCCCGGCCTGGTACTCGAGCACCTGCACGTCGAACTGGATCGGCAACAGGTACCGCACGTAGAACGCGTGCACCGTGACCGTGGGCCCCACCAAATCGTCGTAGATCTTCAGGCTCACCCGAGGGTCGCGGGCCTGCCACTCCTGGCATCGGGCGAGGATCCGGTCGACCTCGGCCCGATCGTCCATGAGCAGACCCAGGTGGTCGTAGCCGGGCGACGCGATCGGCTTCTTGCTCTCGGCGCACAGGATGAACTGACCCTCGTCGACCTTGAGGAACAGGCAGTCCTGGCCGACGACGTTCACGTCGGACGTCTCCCAGCCGAACACGTCGCTGTAGAAGGCGCCGATCTCGTCGCGCAGGGTGCGGTCGAGCACCCCGATGGGATAGGTCAACTCCATGTGGTTGAAGCGCATGTTCGCCATGGCCGCATGCTCTCACGGCCCGACGTCTCCCGCCCATCCTCAGCGGGGGTGCTCGGGGAGGTAGTGCTGGAGCTCGACGTGCTGACCGATCGTGAGGAAGCCCGCGGCCACGACATCGGTGTGCACGAACGCCTGGACGAACGTGTCGCCGAACGAGCCCGGGTCGCCCGGGCGGAACACGGCCCGCACACCGAGACGGCCCACCAGCTCGGGATGGTTGTCGCCGGCATCGGCGATCCGGGCCACGGCCGCTTCCCACGAATCGAGAGCCGCGAACCCGATGCCGAAGTGGAAGGCCCGCTGCGGCGCCCGGGCGAGCAGCCCGAGGTACGACCTCCCGGCCTCGCCGTCGAGCGACCCGGCCAGAGCCTGCTCGAAGGCCCACTGCTCCGGCGTCACCTCGGATGCGTAGATCGCGTTGTCGAGGTAATCGCCGGTGGCCGGGTCGACCCGGACCGACAGGAAGGGGCCACCGCTGTCACGGTGCTCGCAGCCCAGGAGCTCGAACACCAGCTTGGCCAGCTCACGCTCGCCGGGGCGATACACCATCTCGATGTGGTTGAGCATCCGGTCGGCCGTCACCGAGATCGCCATGGTCGCTCCCTGTCAGATCGGCTCGGGCAGGCCGGGCTCGGGGGCTCCGGGCCGGGGCCCGTGCCCAGACTGGCACCTGCGGATCATGCGCCGCCATCGGTCTGAGTACCCAGCTCCTCAAAACGCTGTCGTACCAAGGCTTTCTGGACCTTCTGGGTCGCCCCCGCCTTGGGCAGTTCGTCGACGAACATCACGTGCCGGGGCTTCTTGTACGACGCCAGACGGGCGGCGCAGTGGTCGACGACCATCTCGGCGCTCACCCGTCCCACCGCCGACGGGTCGAGGATCACCGCCGCCAGCGCCGCCTCGCCCCAGCGAGCGTCGGGAACGCCCACCACGGACGCCTCGAGGACCCCGTCGATCTCGAGGATGGCCCGCTCCAGCTCGCTGGGGAAGATCGACTCCCCACCTGAACGGATGACCTCCTTGAGCCGTCCACAGATGTACAAGAAGCCGTCCTCGTCGGCGGTCGCCAGGTCGCCGGTGTGATACCAGCCGTCGTGAAGGGCGCGGGCCGTCTCCTCGGGATTCTCGAAGTACCCCGACAGGAGATAGTCGTTGCGGACCACGAGCTCACCGGCGTCTCCGGGCGCGGCCTCGTGGCCCGTCGCCGGATCGAGGAGGCGCACGTCGACCCCGATGGGCGCCCGTCCGATCGACGACGGACGCCGGCGCGACTCCTCGGCCGGCAGGATCGTGCACGGCCCGGCTTCCGAGGAGCCGTAGTGGATGCGGATGCCGTCGACACCGAAGGTCGCGCAGGCCGCCTCCACGTCGTCGCGGCTCATGGCCGACGTGCCGCTGTCGAGGTGCACCAGCGACGAGAGGTCGTAGCGAGCGATTTCAGGGAACTGCACGACCGCCCGCAGCATCTCGGGTATTCCGTAGAACTGGGTGCAACGCTCGTGCTCGATGGCCCCGGCGATCTCGTCGGGCGCCGCTCGAGCCAGCAGGACGACCGTCGCCCGGTTGCGCCAAAAGCTCAGGCTCAGCGCCCAGCCCGACATGTGGAACCAGGGGAAGGCCACCAAGCCGATGTCGTCCTCACCCGTCCCCCGAGCGCTCATCACCGGTTGGGCGGTCTGGAGCACGTAGTCGCGGTGCGAGTGCACGGCGCCCTTGGGAGCGCCCGTGGTCCCGCTCGTGAAGAAAATCACATGGGGATCGGTCTCGGCGACGGGATACCCGGGCTCGTCGCCCGACTCCCGGGCCAACAGCTCCTCGTGCTCGTCGGTGCCGAACACCGTGACGAGCGCAAGATCGGCAACCGTGGCCCGAATCGTCGGCAGCATGTGCACGAACGAGTCGTCGATGACGAGGGCTCGGGGTCGACACGCCTGGAGTGCCGCAACGACCTCGTCGGACCGGAACCGGGCGTTCACCGGGACCACGACCGCACCCCGCTTGAGTGCCCCGAAGAACACCGCACCCCATTCGGTGTTGTTGAACATCAGCACGGCGACCCGGTCGCCCCGCTCGACGCCGTGGCGCGCCAACAGGTGGGCGAAACGGTTGGCCCGCACGTTCAACTCGCCGAAGGTGACCACCTCGCGTCGCGTTCCGTCGCGGAAGATGGTGGCCGGGCGATCGGGAACCACCGCCGCGGCCCGTCGAAGGATCTCACCGAGCACCAAGGCCATGGCGGTGAGTCTGCGGGGGCCGACGGCTGCTTGTCGACCCGTCGACGCTCACGCGCCCCGGCGGTCCTCTCGACGGCGGCACTGCTCGACTGCCGCACTGCTCGAGGCTCAACCAGCGCCTGGTTGCGGGGGGATCGGCGGCACGGGTGGCACCGGCGGTGCCATCGTGGTGGTGGTCGTGGGTGCCATCGTCGTGGTGGTCGTGGGTGCCATCGTCGTCGTGGTCGTGGGAGCCATCGTCGTCGTGGTCGTGGGAGCCACCGTGGTCGTCGTGGTGGGCGCCACCGTGGTCGTCGTGGTGTGCCGAGGGCGTCGGGTGGTCGTGGTGGGAGCCACCGTGGTCGTCGTGGTGGGCGCCACCGTGGTCGTGGTGGTGGTCGTGGCCGATGTGATCGTGGTCGATGGCGCCCGGGTCGTCGGTGGGCTGACCGTGCTCGACGTGACCGTTGCCGGAGTGGTGACGACCGTCGTCGTGCCCGGGGTCGATCGGGTACCGGTGGTCGTGCCGGTCGTGGTTCCGGGCCCGGTGCCGCTGGTGGTGCCGGGGCCGCTCGGGGTGTCGTCGACAACCACGGCCGGCGCGAGAGCTTCGGTCGTGGTTACCGGACGGACGAGCGGTCGGGTGCTCGAGTCGGGGATCGTGGTGGTCGGGGCCGGGCCCACGGCACTGTCCGACTCCGACAGCGCTGCGTGGGATGAAGTCGTCACCCGGTCGGTCGATGCCACCGCACCGGCTTCGTCGGGACCGTTCCCATCGGGCTCCACCGTGTTCACCACGGCCGGCGCCGAGGAGCTGCCGACGACCTCGATGTCGACGACCGAGGCGTCACCGCTCGAGTCGGGGCCCGCAGTGCTCGTCCGAGCCGCCAAGATCCCACCCAGGGTGGCGCTCGATCCGACCGCCGCCAACATGACCGCCGCGGCCCAGCGACGACGGGGCCGGCGCATGGAGGCGACCGGGAGAGCGGGAGAACCGGTTCGCGACGATCGGACGGCGAAGAGCCCCGGCGCTCGTCGTCGCCCGTCTGACGACAGGTCGATCACCGAGGCGCCGCCACCGTCGGCAAGCGCTGCGTCAACCGCTTCCGTCTCGACCATGGTGGACATGGACGAACCGGCACCGAGCGTGTCCGCACCGGCTGACCCGGAGACCCCGACCACCGCGCCCCCCGAACGGGATGCCCTGATGGCCTTGAGATAGGGCCGGACAGCCGACACCGTGCCGAGCGCGATCGGAGCGACGCTGCGGGCCAGGGCCCGGGCCACGTGGCTCACGTCGTCCGAGGCCCGCTGACATGCCGAGCACTCGGTGACGTGAGCCTCAACCAGCTCGATCTGCTGACGCGACAACGCCTTGCGGGTGCGGGCCGGTAACAGGGCAGCGATCTCGCGGCAGTCGTCGGGGCAGTCGTGCTGATAGTCGCGGATGTACGCCTGGCGGAAGGCTTCCCGCGCCCGACCGACCAACGGTTCGACGGCACGTACGTTGAGCCCCACATGCGTCGCGACATCGACGGCTGGGGCGCCCTCGACATCGACGTGCCAGAGCGCCGTCTGCCAGCGTTGCGACAACGTTCCGAACGCTCTGACGGCTCGCTCGGCCGACGGATCGAGGGGGCGGGGCGCCGGGCGGCGGCGCGTTCGGTGCTCGTCAGCGAGGGTCCGGACGATGCCGAGAGCGAACGGACGGAAGGCCGAGGCGAGCTCGGTGTCGTGCCGGACACCGGCAGCGATCCGGCGCTCCAACTCGGGGAGACAACTCGGGGCGTCGACCCCTTCGGGGAGCACCTGACGGAGGTACAGGAGCAGGGCCGGCTGATGCCGGAGAATCAAGGCGTCCAACGCATCGGGGTCGCCGGAACGGGCTGCGGCAACGAGGGCCGGATCGGAGTTTGGATGCAGTTTGTCGGGCATCCCAGTCATGGTCGGGATTGTAGTACTCCGACCCGTCGAGCGCACTGCGTGAACAGTCTCCTGCTTTCGCTCACACTCCGCATCGGTGGCAGACGTCCCCGATGGAACAGGTGCGGCGGGGCCTGCGGGTGCTGCGCCGGACGCCGGACGCCGGACGCCTGCGGGGGCTGCCGGCTCAGGGCTCAGGCCTCGACGGCCGTCCCGGCGAAGAACTCGGGGGCCACGGCCGTGAGCATGTTCCGGGGGTTGTCGTGCACGAAGGCCCGGAACTGCTCCTCGGTGAGCACTCCGTCCTCGACGAGCTCCCAGGCCTCGGCCAGGGTCGAGGCCATGTCGGTGACGTCCCAGTGGCCGATGTCGGACGAGAAGATCGGGCGCAGCGTCTTCGGCAGCGCGGGCGAGAACGCGAACGCCAACGTACGGTCGTCGGCCTCGCAGCCGAAGTAGAAGTGATCGGCGAACAACGACACGAGCTCGTCCTCGTCGGCAGCATCCACGAAGCGCCAGTCGTCGAGATGCGCCGGCGGCGCGCCCATCGCCGGGAGCAGCCGGGCGTCGGCTTCGAGGCCCGCCCGGTCGCGACCCTCGGGCACGAGGCCCCGGCCGTGCTTCTCGAGCAGATCGACGAGCAGATCCCAGTCGATCGCCTCGGGGGAGAGCTCGTGGATGGCCGTCCCGTTGCGCTTCTCCCAGTGCTCGACCATGTCGGTCATCAACGTCGTGGCCCAGTTCACACCGCACTCGAGGACACCGATGGGCAGCCGCGGGAAGCGCCGCGTGACCCCGCCCATGAACAACGACTTGGCCTGGTGGTACATCTTCTCAGCGATCGCCCCGATGTGGTTGTACGAGTAGCTCGTGGTCGACGTGAAGTTGTTGGGCGCGATCTGGCCGATGCCACCGTGGGCTGTGACCGCGAAGCCGAGGCGCTCGAAGGTGGCCCACACCGGGTCGTAGTCGTGGGCGCTGTCGAGACCGAACGTGTCGAACCAATGGGTCTGGCCGGGCATGAGGAACGGCGACGCGTGCCCGTCGAGCGGCTCGGGGATGCGCCGATACACCCCCTCGGGGATCACCGCCACCTTGAGCCCCATGGCCTTGGCGTGCTCGAGCTCGGCGATGGCCTCGGCCGGGGTGTGCATGGGGATGATCGCAGCCACCGTGAGGTGGTGGGCGAAGGGCCGGTAGGTCTCGGCGTAGAAGGTGTTCCAGCCGCGACACAGCGCCTCTCGGAGCTCGTCGTCGTCAGGCGCTGCGGAACCCAGCGACTTGCTGCCGTAGAGCACGGCGAAATCGATACCGAGCTCGCCCATGCGCTCGACGAGCAGGCGGGGCAGGACGGCCGTCGCCAGGTCGAGCGTGTTCCTGGCCGGCGTGGCCCACCAGGCCGACTGCGGAAACCCATGGCGCACACGGGCTTCCGGCGATCCGGAACCCAGGATGCGGGCCATCTCGGTGCCCCGCTCGCGGTACCGGTCGAACAGCGGCTGGCCCATCGCCTCACGAAGGAACGGCTCGACGGCGGGCAGATACTCCTGCACGTGACCGTCGCAGTCGATGACCGGGTGCGTCAGCTGCTCGCGTACGGACTGCGAGCGCGAATGCTCACCGGGTAGCCGAGTCGGCCGCTGCGTCATGGGATCCCCATCTCGTCGATCTCGTCGTGCCGGTCGGGATGGTCGGCCGGTCGGGGCCGTCGGGACCACTCAGCTCGCGACGTTGCCGGCGTTGGGCTTGATCATCGCGCCGGCGTCGACGATCAGCGTGTGCCCGGTGACCCACATGGCGTCACTCGAGAGCAGGTACACGACCGCCGGCGTGGTCGACTCCTCGGGCTTCACCAAGCCCGCGCCGAGCAGGTCCATCCCGTCGAACTGGCTGAACATGTCGGCCCGGGTGAGCCCGTTGGCTTCGGCGAACGAGTCGACCATCGGCGAGTCGACCGCACCGGGACAGATCATGTTCACCCGGATCCCGTAGGGGCCGAGCTCGTTGGCGAGACCCTTGCCCAGGCCGATCACCCCGTGCTTGGCCGCACCGTAGGAGGTGAGCCAGGGGAAGGTCATGAGCCCCGCGGTGCTCGAGGTGAGCACGAGCGCCCCGCCCCGTCCGGCCTTGATGATCTCGGGAACCACGTACTTGACGGTGAGGAACGTGCCCGTGAGGTTGACGGCGATGATGTCGTTCCAGTGCTCCTCGTCGGTGTTCCAGACCTCGCGGGTGAGCGGCATGGCTCCCTGCTGGGCCACGAGGTAGTTGATGGCACCGAAGGCGTCGATCGTCTCGCTCACGCCTGCTCGCACCTGGGCCGAGTCGCGCACGTCGACCACCACCGCCAAGGCCTCGCCGCCGACATCTTTCACCAGGCGCACCGTCTCGTCGAGGTCGTCGCGCGACGCCATGCGGAACGGCGGGCTCGTGGTGGCGTCGTTGGCGATGTCCCACAGGGCGACCCGACAGCCTTCCCGGGCCAGCGCCACGGCGTGGCTGCGCCCCTGACCCCGGGCCCCTCCCGTGATCACCGCGACCTTCCCGTCGAACTTCCCCACGACCAGCCCTCCTCGCCCGTCTCCGAGCCGTTGGCGTCACTCGACCAGCGATCCGTTCTACCACCCACTGGCGACGGGAGGTAGCCGGCGGCCCATGACCCGTGGTAGGCACCGGGCATGGCTCGACTGCTGGAGAACAAGGTCGCGATCGTCACCGGAGCGGGCTCGGGCATCGGGCGGGCCACGGCGCTGCGGACGGCCGAGGAGGGGGCAGCCGTCGTGGTCGCCGACCTGAACCCGGCCGGGGCCGAGGAGACCGTTGCGCTCGTCGAAGCCGCGGGGGGCCGGGCCGTCGCCGTGCGGGTCGACGTGTCGGTCGAGGCCGACGTGGCCCGGATGGTGCAGGAGGCCGTCGACACCTACGGCGCTCTGCATCTCCTGCACAACAACGCGGCGAACGTGGCCATCGTGCCGCGCGACGTCGACGTGGTGAACCTCGACGTCGAGGTGTGGGACCAGTCGATGGCCGTGAACCTGCGGGGTCCCTTCCTGGGTTGCAAGCACGCCATCCCCCACATGCTCGCTGCCGGCGGCGGGGCGATCGTCAACACGTCGTCGACCGTCGGCCAGATCGGCGACCTGTCGCGGGTGGCCTACGGCGTGTCGAAGGCCGGCGTCGACTCGCTCACCCGCCACGTGGCGACCATCCACGGCAAGCAGGGGATCCGCTGCAACGCCATCGCTCCGGGGCCGATCTTCACCCCGGCGCTCGAGGCCAACATCCCCCGGGAGCAACTCGACGTCTTCGTGGGCAACCTGGTCACCCCGTACGCGGGGCAACCCCGCGACATCGCCGACATGGTCGTGTATCTGTTCAGCGATCAGGCCCGGTTCATCACCGGGCAGGTCATCAACGTCGACGGCGGCATGTGCATGCACACGCCCACCTTCGGCGAGTTCACCAAGGGAGCGTGAGCCATGGGACGGGTTTCGGGGAAGGTCGCCATCGTCACGGGCGGCGGGTCGGGGATCGGACGGGCGACGTGCGAGCTGCTCGCCCGTGAGGGCGCGGCCGTCGCCGTGGCCGACATCAACGAGGCCGCAGCAAAGGAGGTGGCCGACGGGATCGAAGCTGCCGGCGGTCGCGCGCTGGCGGTCGTCACCGACGTGGGCTCCGAGGAGTCGGTTGCCGCCATGGTGGCGTCGACGGTGGAAGCGTTCGGAGCGTTGCACATCCTGTTCAACAACGCGGCCGACACGTCGATCCACATGATGGTGAACGACGGACCGGTCCACACGATGGACGTCGACATCTGGGACCACGCCATGCGCATCGACCTGCGCGGCGTCATGCTCGGCTGCAAGCACGCCATACCGCACATGATCGCGGCGGGCGGTGGGTCGATCGTCAACACGTCCTCGAACCAGGCGCTGGCCGGCGACATGAGCCAGACGGCGTACGCCGCGGCCAAGGCCGGTATCAACACGCTGTCGATGTCGGTGGCCACCGCGTACGGTCGCGACGGCATCCGCTGCAACGTCGTCTCACCCGGGCTGATCTGGACGCCGGCGTCGCAGCGGGCCTGCCCGCAGGAGATCGTCGACGAGATCGTCAAGCACAGCTTGGTCCCCCGGGTCGGCCATCCCGACGACCTGGCGTACACGGTGCTGTTCCTGGCGTCCGACGAGTCGTCGTACATCACGGGCCACGTGATCAAGGTCGACGGCGGCCAACTCGCGCACCTCCCCCACTACGCGTTCATGAACGAGTCCGGGATGACGACGACCCATCAGGAGTGAGCGTGACATCGAGCGCCATCGGGGCCAGCTCCGGCCGGGAAGCCGTTCTCCGGGGTGCGGCCGTGGTCGACGGGACGGGCGGCGCGGCGCGGCGGGTTGACGTGCACGTCGGCGGCGACGGTCGTATCGCAGCAATCGGACCCGACCTGGCGGTCGGCGGAGCCAAGACCGTCGACCTCGACGGGCTCGTCCTGGCGCCGGGTTTCATCGACCCGCACACGCACTACGACGCCCAGGTGCTCTGGGACCCCGACCTCTCACCGTCGTCGTGGCACGGGGTCACCACGGTCGTGATGGGCAACTGCGGCTTCGGGGTGGCGCCGTGCCGGCCCTCGGGGCGCGACACCATCATGCGCACGCTCGAGAACGTCGAGGGGATGCCCCTGGCTGCTCTCGAAGCCGGGATCAGGTGGGACTTCGAGAGCTTCCCCGAGTATCTCGATGCCGTCGACCGTCGCCCCAAGCGCATCAACTGCGCGGTGATCGCCGGCCACACGCCGTTGCGCTTCTTCGTGATGGGCGACGAGGCCACCGAGCGCGAGGCGACCCCGGCCGAGCTGGACGAGATGCGGGCTTTACTGTCCGACTCTGTCGCGGCTGGGGCCGTGGGTTTCTCCACGACCCGATCGGCCGGGCACTACGGGGCCTGGGGCCGCCCCGTGCCATCGCGGGCGGCGTCGCTCGGAGAGCTGTGGACCCTGTGCGGTGTGTTGGGCGAGCATGGCTGGGGCACCGTCGAGGCGGCCTGGGGGCCCGACTTTCACGTCGAGGAAGCGCCGCGACTGGCTGCCGACATCGGCCGGCCCGTGTCATGGGCCGCGATCATGACGCAAAGCTCGAAGCCGTCGTACGCACCCGACATCGCAGCCCGGGTAGCCGAGCTCGGCGGCGAGGTCTACCCGCAGATCAGCTGCCGCCCGATCGTCGTGCAGATCGCGCTGAGCGACCCCTTCCCGTTCGCCAACGTTCCGGCCTTTTCCGAGATCCTGGGGCTCGCGCACGATGAGCGGGCACCACGGTATGCATCCGAATCCTGGAGGGTTCCCGCTCGGTCAGCCGTTCGCGAGCTGTGGGGCGCCATGCTCGAGACAGCCGTGGTGGCCGAGTCGGAGCTGCACCTCGAGCTCGTCGACGGGCCGACGCTGGGGACCATGGCCATAGCCCAGGGCATCGATCCGCTCGACGTGATGGTCGACCTGGCGTTGGCCGAGGGCCTGGCCACGCGCTTTCGGGTCACGATGATCAACGACAGCGAAGACCAGATCGCTGCGCTGTTGCGCCAACCTCGCCTGCTGCTCGGGCTCTCCGATGCCGGCGCCCACACCAGCCAACTGTGCGACGCCAACTACTCCACGTGGCTCCTGCAGCGCTACGTGCGCGAGCGGGCCGACATCTCCCTCGAGCTCGCCGTGTGGAGGCTCACCGGCCACATCGCATCGGTCTACGGACTCACGGGTCGAGGGATGATCGCCCCGGGGAACGTTGCCGACCTGGTGGCGTTCGATCCCGCGACGGTGGGAACGGGCCCGCTCCAACGGATCCACGATTTTCCCGGGGGCGCCGATCGTCTCGTCGCTCCCAGCACTGGGATCGAGCGCGTGTGGGTGGGAGGAGTACCCACCCGTCGCGATGGGCGCGAGCTGGCCCTCGAAGGCCAGTATCCCGGTGTGCTGATACGCGGCGGCCGTTGACCGCTGGCGACGACATTCCTCGGGAGCGGGGCGATGAGCGTCACGTGGGACCCGTTCGACACGGCGATCGACACCGACCCGTACCCGGTGTGGAAGCAGCTGCGCGACGAGCAACCGTTGTACCGCAACGAGGAGTACGACTTCTGGGCGCTGAGCCGCTACGACGATGTCGCGGCCGCACACCGGAGCCCGATCGTGTTCAGCTCCGCGCACGGGACCGTGCTCGAGATCATGTCGCCCACGCCCTATCCGCCGGGCAACATCATCTTCCAGGACCCGCCGGGCCACACGACCCTGCGAACGCTCGTGTCGAGGGCCTTCACGCCCCGTCGGGTGTCGGGGCTCGACGTTCGCATCCGGGAGCTGTGCGCCGAGCTGCTCGACCCGTTGGTGGGCGCGGGATCGTTCGATTTCATCACCGACTTCGCCCAGCAGCTCCCGTCGCTGGTGATCTCCGCGCTGCTCGGGGTCCCCGATGACGACCGCGAGGAGGTGCGTCACCACATCGACATGGTGTTCCACCTCGAGCCGGGCAAAGGCATGATCAACGACATCTCGTTCGGGGCCCAGATCTGGCTCCACGAGTACCTCTCGGCGCTGCTGGCCGAGCGCAGGCGAGCACCATCCGACGACCTGCTGAGCGGACTCGTCCAGGCCGAGATCGCCGACGAGTCGGGCGAGCTGCGTCGGCTCACCACCGACGAGGCGGCGGGGTTCGCCAACCTGCTCGTCAGCGCCGGCACCGAGACCGTGGCGCGGCTGCTCGGGTGGGCCTGCATCGTCCTCGACGCCCATCCCGACCAGCGGGCCCAACTCGCCGCCGACGCGTCGCTGGTGCCCGGGGCGGTCGAGGAGCTGCTGCGCTACGAGCCGCCGTCGCCCGTCCAGGGCCGGTGGCTCACCAAGCCCGTCGAGCTGCACGGCACCGTCCTTCCCCCGGGTTCACGGATCCTGCTCCTGACCGGGGGCGCAGGGCGTGACGAGCGGGCATATCCCGAGCCCGATCGTTTCGACGTGCACCGGGAGCTGGGCCAGCACGTGTCGTTCGGGCTGGGAATCCACTTCTGCGTGGGCGCGGCGCTGGCCCGGTTGGAGGGTCGGATCGGCATCGAGGAGGCGCTGGCCCGCTTCCCCCGCTGGGAGGTCGACCTCGACCGGGCCGTCCAGCAGCACACGAGCACGGTACGCGGCTACTCCTCGATACCCGTGCGGATCTGACCGGCTCGCCGAGTCGCACGCCGGGTCGAGTCGCGCGCTCGCCCGGTCAGCGGGATCGGTCACGCTCGAGTCGGGAACTCGGGGCGTCTCCCTGTCGTCTGAGGGGGCACACCTACGAGGAGCGCTCCATGAACCGGCACCTCCTGCTCGCCCCGTCGCTCGCCGCCCTGCTCCTCGCCGCGTCCTGCGGTGGCGGCGAGGGTGACGACGGCGACTCGTCCGCCCGATCCGATTCGGCCACCGCGACTGCCGGGGATGGTGGCGCTCCCGGGGACCCGGGATCCTCCGAGGCCGAGGCGACGATCGCGCCTACCGGCTGGTTCGACTATGACGCCGGCGAGCCGTGGGAGGGCGACGGCTCGGGCTCGGCGGGCTCCGAGGTCGACGGAGTCATGGTTGGGGACGTCGCGTCCAGCCACGAGAGCGCGGCCTCCGCGACCACGACCGCAGTCGCCAGCGAGGCCTTCGACAGTCCGACGGCCGGGCCCGCGCTGGCGCCAGCCCCGGTCCCCGACTCGGGCGGACCGACCACACCCGTCGTTCAGGGGCCGCTCCAAGCGGGATCGGTCGACGACAACGCCACCTGGGCTGACTACCTGGCCTACCGAGAGGAGTTCGCCTCCTTCGGGATCGCCGTGCACGACGTCGACGTGAGCGACCGGCGGATCGTCACCGTGGTCGACCGTGACGGCATCCCGGTACGCGGGGCGGTGCTGTCGTTCACGGCCGATCGGGCCGACATGACCCCGATCGTCCGGACGACCTTCGCAGACGGTCGCACGGTGTTCTTCCCGTCGGCCCACCTCGCCGCCTCGGCCGGCGACTGGACGGCCACCGTGATGTTCGGCGACGTGTCGGGCACCGTCCACATCGGCTCTGACGACGCGATCCACGATTACCAGGTGACGCTCGACGTGTCGGCGACAACGGCGACCGTCCCCCTCGACGTGATGTTCCTCCTCGACGCCACAGGCAGCATGGGCGACGAGATCGACCGCCTCAAGACCTCGATCGCCCAGGTGTCGGAACGGGTCAAGGCCCTCGAGTCACACCCCGACGTCCGCTTCGGGATGACCGTCTACCGAGACCGCGGTGATGTGTTCGTGACCCGCTCCTTCGATCTGACGGCCGACATCAGCGCGTTCGCGACAGCCCTCGATCTTGTCGAGGCCGGAGGCGGTGGCGACACGCCGGAGTCCTTGAACGCCGGGCTCCACGACGTGGTGAACGTTCCATCGTGGCGCCCGGCCGCGGCCGGCGCGGTCCGGCTGGTGTTCCTCGTGGCCGACGCCGCGCCGCACCTCGACTACCAGGACGACACCGACTACGCCGTCGAGATGCAAGCTGCCGCGGAGGCCGGGATCAAGGTCTTCCCCATCGCGTCCAGCGGGCTCGACGACCAGGGTGAGTACATCTTCCGTCAGATCGCCCAGCACACGATGGGCCGCTTCGTGTTCCTCACCTATGGCGCCGGCGGTGCGCCCACACCCGGCACCGAGACCGACCTCCACGTCGAGGGCTACGAGGTGCTCTCGCTCGACGATCTGGTGGTCCGCCTCGTGGCCGAGGAGCTCGGCGACCGAGCGGGTCGGCAGTAGCGAGCCGGCCGGGCTCGCCGAGCTCGACCCGCTCGACCCGTCGGCACTCGACCCGTCGCGCGGTGTCGAGCCTGTAGGGTGCGAGCTGACGAAGGGAAACCCCATGCCGAGCAAGACCCCGCAAAAGCCCAACTCCGCCAAGAAGGCGGAGAAGACCCTCAAAGAGAAGCGCCAGGACAAGAAGGCCAAGTCCAATGCCAAGAAGGGGCTCGGGATCTAGATCTGATCGGGGTCAGGCCGAGGTCTGATCGCCGGTCGATCGCCGCCAGCAAGCCCTCACGGTCGGCGACGGCTTCACGCTGCCGCCGGGACGGACCGGGACCAGGCCGTCCCGCTCGCCGATCACCGCGGCGACACCCCGAGCTCCAGGTAGCGTGCGTACAGCCGACGCACGTGCATCCTGCGGTCGGCGGTGAACTCGGCCACGTCGATGTCGATCCAGGGCGGCGCGCCCGGGGGCGACGTTCGGGCGCGATCTCGACGAGCTGTCAGTGCAGCCACGGCCGGCTTGGGCGAGCCATCGGCCCGCCACAACCCGAAGGTTCGCTCGTGTACCGCCTCGTCGAACGGCGGGTGGTCGTGGAGCGTCGGCGCATAGTCGGTGAAGCACCAGAGCAGCGCTCCGATGCACCCCACGTCGAGCAGGTTGTCGAGCACCGCTGCGGTGTACTCGGCGGCGTCGGTCTCGTCGACGAGCATCGGGTGCGCAGCCCCGCCCGCGGATGAGGTGGGGAGCCCGAACTCCTCGAAGAGGATCGGAGCGCCGCCGGCGAGCCAGCCCGTCACCAGGGCCAGGAACGGCACGACGTGAGGATCGGTCGGTCCGCTCGCCCAGTCGGCGTAGATCGGGTAGCCGTGCATGCACACGACATCGCACCACCGGGCGGCCTCGGCGGGGCCGATGAGACGGTCGTCCTCGAGGTCCTCCATGTGGATCCCGATCGTGATCGGGCGGCCCGGATCGCCGGCTCGGAGCGTGCCCGTCATGACCTCCAGCCACCGCTGCGCCGACTCCTGGTCGGGCGGAATCGTGCAGTTGGAGTTCTCGTTGCCCAGGTCCCAGGCCCACACCGCCGGGTGCCCACGCAGCGCATGGGCCGTAGCAGCGGCGAGTCGAGCCTGCGCGGCCACCACCTCCGGGTCCCCGTACCAGTTCCGCATTCCCGTGGCCCGGGGTGCGACCGCGCCTGCCGAGACGATACGAAAGCGTCGATCGCCCCCGGTTCCACCGGTGGCCCAACCCGGGATGTAGTTCACACCGCTCATGTGGCCGGTGAACAGGGTCACGATCAGCTCGACACCGGTCTCCAGAGCGGCGTCGGCTGCGTCGACAAGGTTGGCGAGCACTCGGGCGTCGATGTCCCGGGCGGTGGGTTGGATGTCTTCCCAGCGCAGGAACACGCGAACGGTGTCGAGGCCGGCGGAGGCGATACGGCGGAAATCGTTGCGGGTTCCAGCGGGGTCGTACCGGCGCAACCAGTCCATGGCCACGCTCGACGGCCAATAGTTCACGCCGAGGCGAAAGCGATCTGTGAGCTCAGGCACCGTCGAGCACCCGCTCGTAGACGGCCAGGTACTCGTTCACCATGCGATCGCGTCCGAACCGCTCAACGGTAAGAGTCCGAATCTGCCCACGGTCGAGCGATCCGACTCGCTCCGGCGCCAGCGCCAGCGCCGCTCCCTCGATGTCGTGGACAACGAAGCCGGTGACGCCGTCGTCGATGAGCTCGCGCATCGAGCCCCGGTCAAACGCCACCACCGGCGTGCCACAGGCCATCGCCTCGACCACGCTGAATCCGAACGGCTCGTCGAAGCCGATCAGGTGCAGCAGCGCCAGCGCGCCACCAAGCAGCTCCGAGCGCTGATCGGGACCCACCGGACCGATGAATCGGACCCTTTCCCCGTCGATGCGGGGCGCCACCTCGTCATCGAAGTACCGCTGGTCCTGGATGATCCCCGCCATCACGAGCGCCACGCCGGCGCGTGCTGCAGCGCCGATGGCCTCCACGGCACCTTTGTCGGGGTGGATCCGGCCGAAGAACAGCGCGTAGCCGCCCGGCGCCGGGTGCAGGGTGAAGGCGTCGGTGTCGATGCCGTGGTGAATGGTGGCGGCGTAGTCGAGGCGCGGATGGCGGTCGGACGCGCTGATCGCCACGTAGGCCGTGGCGCCGTTGTACTTCTCGTACACCTGGAGGATCCGCGGTGACGAGAACCCGTGGATGGTCGTGAGGATCGGTGTGGCCACCAGACCGGAGTAGGTGAGCGGCAGGAAGTCGAACCCGTTGTGGATGAGGTCGAACTCGTGGGCCCGTTCGAAAACCTGGGCGATGTGCAGGCACTCGGCGACCTTGGGCTCGACGTCGGGATCTTCCGACCAACCATGGGCGACGACCGACGCCAGGCGGGCGTCGGTCACCGAGTCGGCCGACGCGAACAGCGTCACATCGACACCCCGAGCGACGAGGCCCTCGGTCAGCAACGATGCGAACAGCTCCCATGGTCCGTAGTGGCGCGGGGGAACCCGCCAGGAGATGGGGGCGAGGACGGCCACTCGCAGGGGGCGGCCCCGTGGTGCAAGGGGTGTCAACCCGACCGACCGTACCAGTGCGAGCTGACGAACTCCGAGCGCGAACGCACGGTCCGGGGCCGGCTTCGGACCGTCGCATGACGCTTCGGCCCCGTTTCGGTGACGGCCCGGTGCGGGTAGAACGGCCGAACCATGTACCCTCACGATCAATCGGGCGCCCTGAGCGTGCAGCCCGAAGCAGACAATGCCCCAGTGGTGCAGAGCCGCACGTCCAGACCTCGTGTGCCTAGCTCGCCGCACCCCCATCCCGCGACGCAATCGTCGCATCCCGCGACCCCCATGGGTCGTTCCCACGATCACAGTCGGCCGAGCGCCGATGGAAATGACGACGTGTCGCGTTCCTACGGATTTCTCAGTACCTATCCGCCCACCCAGTGCGGCCTCGCCACCTTCAGCGCCGCTCTCGGGCGTCATCTCGCCGATTCCGCCTCGACCGACGAGATTGGCGTGGTACGGGTCGCCGGCCGCGCGGTGGACCGCCGCGATGCAGAAACATCCCCCGGCGAGGTCGTCGGTGAGCTGATCGCCGGATCGCCCACGTCTCTCCGGCGAGCCGTCGCCACGCTCAACGAGTTCGACGTTGCTCTCGTCCAACACGAGTACGGGATCTTCGGTGGGCCCGACGGCGCCGAGATTCTGAACCTGCTCGAGGCCTTGGCCGTGCCGAGCATCGTCGTGCTCCACACCGTGCCCGTGGAGCCGACCCCGAACCAGCGTTTCATCCTCGAACGGATCGCCGATCTTGCAGGCGCGGTCGTCGTGATGACCGATACGGCACACCGGCGCTTGATCTCCGGATATGCGGTCGAGTCCGAGAAGGTCGAGCTGATCCCCCACGGCGCCGCCGCGCCGGGTCCGCGAATCGCGCTCGAGCCGTTGCACCAACGACCGACGATCCTCACCTGGGGCCTGCTCGGTCCCGGCAAGGGGATCGAGTGGGGCATCGACGCCGTGGCCCTGCTGAGCGACCTGTCGCCGGCGCCGCGCTACCTCGTGCTCGGCCAGACCCATCCCGTCGTGCGTGAGCGTGACGGCGAGTCGTACCGCGAGTCACTCATCGCCCGGGCCCGGAGGCTGGGCGTCGAGCACCTCGTCGAGTTCGACTCCGAGTACCGCAGCGTCGATTCGCTCCAGCGGACGGCCCGCGACGCGACCGTCGTGCTCCTGCCGTACGACTCGCGCGATCAGGTGACATCCGGCGTTCTCACCGAGGCTGTCACCGCGGGGACGCCCGTCGTCGCCACGGCCTTTCCCCATGCCATCGACGTCCTCACGCAGGGCGCCGGTCTCGTGGTGCCCCAAGGGGACGCACCAGCCATGGCGGCGGCTCTCCGGAGGATCCTGGTGGAGCCGGGGTTGGCCCGGCAGATGGCCAACGCCGGCCGTCCGATGGCGCTCACCTATGCCTGGCCTGCCGTGGCCGACCGCTACCGCCAGCTCGCTGAGCGGCTCGGAACCAGTAGAACCGCAGCCGTGGCGTGAGGGTGCTCGACGTCTCGTTCGAGCACCTGTCCCGGCTCACCGACAACGACGGCATCGTCGAGCATGCCAAGGACGCGGTTCCCCGTCTCGACTGCGGCTACTGCCTCGATGACGCCGCCCGAGGGCTGGTGGTGGTGAGTCGCGAGTCCCCAGAATCCCAACGAGCTGATGAGCTCGCGAGGCTCGGCGCCATCTACCTGAGCGTGGTTCTACGAGCCCAGGCGCCCGGAGGCCAGTTCCACAACCGCCTCGACACCACAGGGCGCTGGACCGACGTGGCCAGCCTGGAGGATTGCTGGGGACGAGCGTTGTGGGGCCTGGGAAGCGCCGCCGCACGCAGCCCTCGGGTCGAGGTTCGCGACGCTGCGCTCCGGTGTTTCGAGCGAAGTGCCGGCCTCCGTTCGCCGTGGCGCCGAGCGATGGCGTTCGCGGCCCTGGGAGCCAGCGAGCTCCTCGTCGTCGACCCTGATCACCGCATGGCTCGCGATCTCGTCACTGCCGCCATCGCCTGCATCCGGCCCTCGGCACAGGGCAGGCCTTCTCCCCAGAGCAGGCCTTCGGCACAGGGCAGGCCCGAGACGCCGGGAGCGTCAGAGTCCTGGCCCTGGCCCGAGCCGCGCCTCAGATACGCCAACGCGGCGATACCCGAGGCCCTGATCGTGGGCGGGCGTGCCCTCGGCGATGACGTCGTCGTCGTCGAGGGGCTCGAGCTCCTCGAATGGCTGTGCGACATCGAGACTCGAGACGGACACTTTTCCGTCACACCGGTCGGTGGATGGGCACTCGGCGAGACCCGTCCGGGGTTCGACCAGCAGCCCATCGAGGTCGCTGCGCTCGCCGACGCCTGTGCCAGCGCATTCGATGCCACCGGCGAACACCGCTGGGTTCAGCGCGTGGAACTGGCCCAGGCCTGGTTCCTCGGCGACAACGATGCCGGCGCTCCCCTGTTCGATCCGGCGACGGGCGGCGGCTGCGACGGCCTCGAACCGAACGGCGCCAACATGAATCAAGGGGCCGAGTCGACCCTGGCCCTGGTGTCGACGTTCCAGCAGGCTCGGCGACTCCGCGATGTGAACGGTGGCGATGAGGGTGGATGACCTCGTCGCTCGGCACGCCACGATCCCGGTGAGAACCTCGCCGTACGCCATTCGGGCCGATCCTCGGCGGGTCTTGGCCAGGCTGCTCGTTGCCGGCGACGAGATGATGGTCGGTGGAGAGTCGCGCGCCGCCCTGGTCGTCAAGCGAGTGCTCGCTCTCTCGGAGCCGGCGGCCGCAGCGGCCCTCGACGAGGTGACCGAGGCCTTCTCGAGCCGGCACCGCGATCTCCACGGCCTGTTCGATCAGCACTTCTTGGTCGTTGCCCATCGGCTGCCAAAGGATGTCGAGCTATCGAGCACCCGGCGGCGGCTCATCGGCGCCTATTTCACACAGGAGTACGCCGTCGAGGCTGCGGCGTTGTTCAACCCGTCGATCGTCCTGCATCCGGACCAGGACGGGCTGAACCCTGGACAGGCACGCTTCGTGATGAGCCTGCGAGCGGTCGGCGAGGGGCACCGGTCGAGCATCGAGTTCAGGACCGGCGTGATGGGCGCCGGGGGCACCATCGCGCTCGACGATCCCGGGCCCTATGTCGTGGCGGGCACCCCGGTCGACCCGGTGTTCGATCGCGCGCTTTTTCAGCGGGCGCTCGACGAGCTGACGGCACACAGCGAGGACATGGCGTTCGTCATCGAGACGCTCCCCCGCAGTTTCGGCCGCGTCGAGCTCGATCAGGTCCTCGCGCTCTTGCGCTCCCACCAGGTCACCCGGCCGTCGGCGCTCCTGACCTCTGCACATATCGAGCTGGTCGCTTCGTGCAACTACGACATCGAGTTCCCGCTCAACTCGGCTTTGGCGGAGCGAGTGCTCTGGCCGCAAAGCCCCACCGAGACCAACGGTATGGAGGACGCCCGCTTCGTCAAGTTCATCGACGACGACGGTACGACGCGCTATTACGGCACCTATACCGCATTCGACGGGTCCCACATCGCGCCTCAGCTCATCGAGACCCGGGACTTTCGGGTGTTTCGGGTGTCGCAGCTCACGGGTCCTTCGGCCAAGAACAAGGGCATGGCCTTGTTTCCTCGGCGGATCGACGGCTCGTTCGTCGCGCTGACGCGATCAGATCGCGAAAGCATCGGCATCGCAACGTCCGACAACGCCCTGGTCTGGGGCGAGTCGACGATCGTGCAGTCTCCGCTCGAGCCGTGGGAGCTGATCCAGATCGGCAATTGCGGATCGCCCATAGAAACGCCCGAAGGCTGGCTCGTGCTCACACACGGCGTGGGTCCGATGCGGGTGTATTCGATGGGCGCCGTGCTGCTCGACCTCCACGATCCGTGTCGGGTCATCGGCCGGCTGCGACGGCCATGGCTCGCCCCGACCGGGGCCGAGCGCGACGGCTATGTGCCCAACGTCGTGTACTCGTGCGGAGCGCTGGTCCACGATGACACGTTGGTGGTGCCCTACGGAAGTAGTGACGCCGCGGTGGGCATTGCCTACGTGGCCCTTCCCGAGCTCCTGGCAGCGCTGCGCTCGCCCTGACACCGCCCTCGGTTCGCCCCGGCTCCGATACCGTTCTCGTTTCCACCGCGAACGGCGGCCGCGAAACCGAGGAGACGCCGTGCCTTCGAGCAGCATCCTGACGCTCACCTGTCCCGACCGTCCAGGGATCGTGCACGCCGTGTGCAGCGGCTTGCTCGAGGTGGGGGGCAACATCGTCGAGAACGCGCAGTTCGGTGATGTCGACACGGCGGTGTTCTGCATGCGGACGGTGTTCGGTGCCGATACCGACGATCCGGCCGTGATCACCAGCGCGATCCGCCGTCATCTCGCCGACCCCGGGGCATCGCTGCGCGTTCGCTCGACGGGACATCGGCCCCGGTTACTGGTGCTGGTCTCGAAGTACGACCATTGCCTGGTCGATCTCCTGTACAGGTGGCGCAGCGGTTCACTCCCCGTCGAGATTTCCGCCGTGGTCTCGAACCATGACGACTGCCGCGCGCTGGTGGAGAGCCATGGCATCCCCTACCACCATCTCCCCGTCACCGCGGCGACCAAGGCGGCGCAAGAAGCCGAGATCATGGAGCTCGTTCGTGAGACGGGCATCGAGCTCGTCGTGTTGGCCCGCTACATGCAGATCCTGAGCAACGACCTGTGCGCTGAGCTCGCGGGCCGGGCGATCAACATCCACCATTCGTTCCTGCCCGGGTTCAAGGGCGCCCGGCCGTACCACCAGGCGCACGATCGTGGCGTCAAGCTGGTGGGAGCGACCGCGCACTTCGTGACCGCCGATCTCGACGAGGGTCCGATCATCGACCAGGACGTCGTTCGGGTCGACCACGCCCACACCGTCGAGCAGCTCACGAACCTGGGCCAGGACGTCGAGCGGATGGTGCTCTCGCGCGCCGTGCGCTACTGGGCCGAGGACCGCATCCTCCTCGTGGGCCGAAAGACGGTCGTCTTCCCCTGATCCTGCACGGAGGCGGACGGGTCGACGAGAAAACCGCACCAACGACAGCTCCCGATCACCGCTCGACCGGGATGACGCCCATCAGCTCGAGCACCCGAGACGGCGGGAGGTACTGCTCGAGCACCTTGGCGTTCCAGGGGCTCAAGGCATCTTCGACCGCCGAGCACACCGCAGCAGGCGCTCCGATGGCACCGCCTTCGCCCACTCCCCGGAAGTTGACCTCCTGCGTGACGACCGTGGCGTCGACGTGGTGGATCTCGATCGGGGGGATCTCCATGGAGCTCGGGATCAGATAATCCATGAACGTACCGGCCTTGAACGTGCCGTCATCGTCGTAGGCCGAGTGCTCGTAAAGCACCTCGCCGATCCCCTGGGCGATACCGCCGCGGATCTGCCCTTCGACGATCGCCGGGTTGATCACGTCGCCGCAGTCCTCGACCACGACGTAGCGCAGCACCTTCACCACGCCGGTCTCGGGATCGATCTCCACGAAGCAGCTGTGGACCGACTGGGTCCAGCCGCCGTCGCCAGCACGGAAGTCGAACGTGGCCTCGATACCGGGATCGCGACCGGGCGGCAGGTAATGCGGGGCCAGCCAGGCCGTCATCGCCACCTGGGCCAGGGGCATCGCCTTGTCGGGGCTGCCCTTCACCCGCGCTACCCCGTCGACCACCTCGATATCTGTCGGATTCGCCTCGAGCATGTGGGCCACGATCTCAGCCACCTGGTCGCGCACGGCTCGGGCCACGCCGATCACCGATCCGCTCGCAACGGTGGCTGCTCGCGAGCCGCCCGTCCCCATCATCGAGAACGGGGCGGTACGCGAGTCGCTGTGGATGATCCGCACCGCGCTCATGGGGACGCCGAGCTCGTCGGCTGCGAGCTGGGCCAGGGTCGTCTCGTGCCCCTGCCCGTGGGGCGCCTGGCTGGTGTAGACCGACAGCGAGCCGTCGACCTCGAGCCGGGCCATCGCCCGTTCGGGCGGGACGTTGAAGCCGATCGACGGTCCGTAGTCGGCCGGCCCGGGTGCGGGCTCGATGAACGACACGACCCCGAGGCCCAGCACCCGCCCGGGCCGCCCGGGCTGTCCGGGGTGTCCGGGCTTGCCGCCCTCGCCGCGGGCCCGCTCCGACGCCTGCTCGGCCCGGAATCCGGCCCAGTCGGCGACCCGTTCGGACTTGTCGAGGGCCGACCGGAGCGTGATGCCCGAGAGCGTGGGTCCGGCCGGGAGCTTGTGGGGAAAGGCGTCGGCGCCAAGGAGGTTGCGGCGACGCACCTCGACGGGATCGAGCCCCAGCTCCCGACCGATGCGGTCGAGCACCCGCTCACGCACCCAGGTCTCGATGGCCCACGGCCCCCGGTAGGCGACGTAGGTCGCCTTGTTCGTGAACACGGCCCGGTGCCGGAAGGAGTAATCGGCGATGTCGTACGCGCCGGGGATGAGCACCCGGGCCAGGGTCCCCACGAGCGTGGTGATCGGCGCGGAGGAGGTGGGGTAGGCGCCTCCCGCCAGCACCATGTCGAGCCGGAGGCCGAGGATCCGCCCGTCGGCGTCGACGGCGGCTTCGACGGTCACGGTCTCTTCACGGGCCTGGCCGCCAACGGAGAGGTTCTCGGTTCTGTCCTCGATCCACTTGACGGGACGGCCGGGGAGCGCCTTGGCGGCCGCGCACACGGCCAGCTCCTCGTGCCCGAGCGAGGTCTTCTGGCCGAACGACCCGCCAACGTCGCCGAGAATCACGTCGATGTTGGTGGTCGGGAGCGCCAGCGCGGAGCCGATGACGAACCGGGCCATCTGCGTGCCCTGCAAGGTTCCGATGTAGGTGAAATGGTTCCGGCCGGGCTCGTAGGTCGCGATGACACCCCGAGTCTCCATGGGGCAGTTGGTGATCCGATGCTGAACGAACGTCTCGCGAATGGTGTGCGCAGCCCGGGTGAACGCCGCGTCAGGGTCGCCGTAGGTGGTCTGTTCCTCGTAGAGGACGTTGCCCTCGAGCTCGTCCCAAACTCTCGGCCCGTCGGATGCCAGGGCCCGCGCGATCGATCCGATACCGGCGAGCTCCTCGTACTCCACCTCGACGAGCTCGCAGGCGTCCTCAGCGATGGCGCGGGAGTCGGCGATCACCAGCGCCACGGTGTCACCGACCATGCGCACCTTGTCGGTGGCCAGGCACGTGAAGCGGGGACAGCTCATCCCCGGAGGGCCCTGGGTGACGATCGGCGCAACATGACGCGCGAGATCGGCGGCCGTGAACACCGCGATCACCCCCGGATGCGCTCGTGCCGCCGCGGTGTCGATCGAGTGCACCCGGGCGTGGGCGAAGGGACTGCGGACGAACGCCGCGTGACCGAGTCCGTGCGGCTGTCGGTCGTCGATGTAGAGCCCGCCTCCGGTGAGGATGCGCGGGTCCTCGACCCTGGTGACCCGGGTTCCGGTGAATCGCTGCACCTCAGGCCCCCGAGCTCTCGGACGTGATCTCCCAGGCCCGGCGAACGCCGTCGACGATCGACTGGTAGCCCGTGCACCGACAGAGGTTCCCCGACAGCGCTTCACGGAGCTCGTCGTCGGACGGTGCACCTGCGCTCTGGGTGCCTGCGATCTGCTCACGCCGGGCGAGGTATGCCGTGATCGCCATGAGAAAGCCGGGTGTGCAGAATCCGCACTGGAAGCTCATGGCCTCCAGACACCCCTGTTGCACGGGGTGCATCGCGGCGACCGAGCCCAGGCCCTCGACGGTCGTGACGGCCGTGTCCCGGGCCTGCACGGCGAGCATGAGGCACGAGCGCACGGGATCGCCGTCGACGAGCACGGTGCAGGCGCCGCACACACCGTGCTCGCATCCCAGATGCGTCGCGGTGAGGCCGAGGTCGTCGCGCAGCCAGTCGGCCAAGGTGCGCCTGGGCTCGACGGTGGCGCTGTGACGCATCCCGTTCACCGTGACGGGCACGGTGGCAGCGGGGATCTCCAGCGGCGCAGTCGGCAAGGCCGGCAAGGCCGGGGTCGATGGCAGCTCAGCGGACGCCATCGACGGCCTCCTTGACGACACGCTCGGTGAGCACACCGGCGATGTGGCGGCGATAGGCGGCGCTGGCGTGGACGTCTCCCGACGGATCGAGACCGGCGCGGGCCACAGCCGCCATCTCGGCGATGGCTGCGGTCGTGGGCTCGTGGCCGACGAGCATCCGCTCGGCCTCGGGGGCCCGCACGGGCGTCCCGGCCACGCCGGTGAAGGCCAGCCGGGCGTCGGTGACCAAACCGGTCGCCGGGTCGAGCTGCACCACGGCGCCGGCACCCACGATGGCGAAGTCGCCGTGACGCCGGGCGATCTCCTGGAACCCGGCGCCGGCAGCCGAGGGCCAGACCGGAAGCCGGATCTCGACGAGGAGCTCGTGGGGCAGTGCGGCGGTGGTGAGGAAGCCCTGGAAGAACTCGGCGGCGGGAACGATCCGGTCGCCACCCGAGGCCGATCGCAGCACCATCTCGGCTTCGAGCGCCAGCATCACCGCCGGGAGCTCGGCGGCAGGGTCGGCATGGGCGACGCTGCCGCCGATGGTGCCCCGGTTGCGGATGGGGCCGTGGGCGATGAACGGGATCGCCTTTCCCAGCAAGGGACTGGCGGCCTGCAACGCTGTCGAACGCTCGACCGTGCACTGGCGGACGGTGGCCCCGATTCGAGTGCGCCCGTTCACGTGATACCGGCCAAGCTCGGCGATGCGCCCGATGTCGACGAGCCTCGCCGGTCGGGCCAGGCGCATGCTCAACAGTGGTATGAGGCTCTGGCCCCCGGCAAGGACCTTGGCCTCGTCGCCGTGCTCGGCCAGGAGGCTCATGGCCTCCTCGGTCGTCTCGGGCGCGTCGTACTCGAAGGGCGGCGGCTTCATGGCGGCAGCCTTGCACGCCCGTCGGAGACGTGCCCGACATCGAGCCCGCAGGGAGCCGGCAGGGTGCGGGCAGGGAGCCGTCCTGCGAGCACGACCGGCGGCTTGCGGTCATCGCCGATGCCCGACAGCATGCCCGGCATGCCTGCTCTCGTGCTCACTCCCTCAACCGGTGTCGTCGTCTCGGGCGGCGCGTCCGGCATCGGCCTCGCCACGGCCCGGGCTCTGGCCCAGGTCGGACGCCCGGTCGCCTGCTGGGACGTGAACGAAGAGGGCGCAGTCGCCGCGGCCAAGGCCATCGCAACCGAGCACGGTGTGGCAACGATCGGTATCGGGCTCGACGTGCGCGTCAGCGCGTCGTACGCCGACGCCATCGCCCGATCGCGCGCTGCGCTCGGGACCATCGGCGGCTTCGTTCACTGCGCGGGCATTCCCGGCGCCGGGCCCATCGACGTGATGACCGAGGAGATCTGGGACGCCACGCTCGGCATCAACCTCAAGGCCCAGGCGCTGATCAGCCAGGCGCTCCTGCCCGACCTGCGGGCCAACCCCGGCTCGGCGATCGTGGGGATCGCATCGATCGAGGCGATCATCGGCCACGCCGCCATCCCCGCATACTGCGCGTCCAAGGCCGGCGTGCTCGGCTTGACCCGCTCGATGGCCGAGCATCTCGCCGCCGACGGCATCAGGGTGAACGCCGTCTGCCCCGGCTACATCGAGACGCCCATGCTGGCACCCTCCTTTGGTATCGAGGGGAGCCGTGATCGCATGATCGAATCCGCTCCCCTGCGCCGGCTGGGCCAACCCGACGACATCGCCAAGGCCGTGCGCTTCCTGCTCAGCGACGAGGCTTCGTTCATCACCGGCACCCACCTCGTCGTCGACGGGGGAACCACCGCCGTCGACTGAGACGGAGACGACGCCGCGCGGCCCGATCGTTCAACCGGTGGCGGCTGTCGCCAGCGCGGCGAGAACCAGTTCCAGGCCGTACTCGAACTCGTTGCCGTAGCTGTAGCCCGGTTGGAGGATGTACTCCGTAGTCAGCTCCTGCAGGTACGGGTAGGCGTCAGCCGAGAGTTCGGGCATCATCGTCTCGACGACCTCGCCGAGGTCGTCGGAGTCGTCGAACGGCAGGTTCACCTCCTGCATCACGAAGCCGTAGATGTAGCTGTCGATGAGCGAGAACGCGTGCGCCGCCATCTCGACCGAGAACCCCGCGATGCGACAGCAGCCGAGCACGGCATCGTGGTGCTTGAGCGTGGCCGGACCGGGAGAGCTGCGTGAGCCCATGAGGCTGATCGCCCACGGATGGCGCGTCAGGGCTGCTCGCTCCGAATTGGCCCGCTGACGCATCGCGTCCTTCCAGTCCGTGCAGTCCGACGGGAGCTCGACCTCGCCGAAGACCGTGTCGACCATGCCGTCGAGGATGTCGGTCTTGTTGGCGACGTGGTGGTAGAGCGACATCGCTTCGACGCCAAGCTCGTGAGCGAGCCTCCGCATGGTGAGCGAGCCGATGCCTTCGGCGTCGGCCAGCGCCACAGCCGCGGCCAGCGCTCGCTCCCGGCTGAGGGCAGGTCGCGACCGGGTCTTCTTGGTGGGCTGCTCGGCCACGTGGCGTCTCCCGCTCGGCGCGGATCTTCCAAATCCTTGACAACCTTACAACGTACTGTTACGGTCAACCTGCCTTACACCGTAAGTTCACGGTCGTCCGGACGGGCGACACGACAGGAGCCACCGACATGGCCGCATCCAGCCGACCGATCCCACTCCGGCAGTCGCTCCCGCCTCGGGGCGCATTCGTCATCACCGTGGGGGGTGCATCGGCATGATCACGGTCTCGGGAATCACCAAGCGCTACGGCACGCGCATCGCGGTCGACGACGTGACCTTCGAGGTGACCGCCGGCCGCGTCACGGGTTTCGTCGGACCGAACGGCGCCGGGAAGTCGACCACCATGCGGATGATGGTCGGGCTCACCCGAGCTGACCGCGGGGAGGTTCGCTACGACGGCATCAGGTACACCGATCTCCAGTACCCGGCCCGGGTCGTTGGATCGGTGCTCGACGCCCGGTGCATGCACCCCGGGCGCACAGCCCGAAACCACCTTCGAGCGACGGCGGCCATCAGCGGCTTCGCTGTCGACCGTGTCGCGACCGTGCTCGCCGAGGTCGGTCTCGAACGGGCAGCAGACCAGCGGGCGGGGAAGTTCTCACTCGGCATGCGCCAGCGCCTGGCGCTGGCTGGCGCGCTGCTCGGCGAACCGCGGGTGCTCGTGCTCGACGAACCGTCCAACGGTCTCGATCCCGATGGCATCCGCTGGCTCCGCACCTCCCTCAGCGCCTTCGCAGCAGGAGGAGGAACGGTCTTCGTGTCGAGTCATCTCATCAGCGAGCTGGCCATGTTCGCCGACGACCTCATCGTGGTCGGTGGCGGAACGCTGCTCGCAGCCGACTCCGTCGAGGCGATCATCGCTCGCAACGAGATCACGGTCATCGTCGAGACCCCTCACCAGGCCGAACTGGCCGACCTCCTCACGGCGCACCAGCTCTCATGGGACGTCGCCGGACACCGGCTGCTCGTGCATGGGTCGTCCAAGACCGCCGTGTCGCAGATCGCCTTCGACAACCGAATCCGAGTGGTCGAGATCACGGAGCTCTCGAGGTCGCTCGAAGAGACCCTGCTCGACATGACCGGCGCGTCGGCCGAGTTCACCTCGGCCTGACCGACAACCACACCCCTCACAGAAGGTACGACCATGAGCGTCAGCGCACCGTCCCTACCGAGCCTCCCGCCGAACATCCCGCCGAACATCCCGCCGAACGCCGCCCGACCCGCAACCCACCGCCCAGCCACTCGTTCCCCGGGCCACGACGTCAGAAGCATCCCGAAGGTCCTGAGGAGCGAGTGGATCAAGCTGGCGTCGGTCCGGTCCAGCATGGTCATCCTCGCCGTCACCGTCGGTGCGGGCTTTCTGGTCGCATGGGCCGTTGCGGCCCTGGTGACCGACGAGGTGCTGTACGTCTCCGAGGTCGGCTTCTACTGGAGCGTGGTCACGGCCGTGCTCGCGGCGATCGCCGGGATCTTGCTGTTCAGCTCCGAAGCTCAGCACGGCACTTTGGCGACGGCGTTGGCCGCGCAGCCAGCCCGCTGGGTGCTCACGCTCGCCAAGGCACTCACGGCCGCGGCCGTGGGTGTCGTGCTGGGAGCAGCCGGTCTCGCCGCCGGCTTCGGCGGCGCGTTGATCTCGGACATCGGTACCGGCGACACGTCGGGAATCGCCGCCACGACGCTGTGGGTGCTGCTCTACACGGCGCTCAGCGCGGTACTGGGGCTGGGCGTCGGGATGATCGTCCGCCACAGCTCGGGGGCCATCGCCGGAGTGTTGGTATGGGGATTCGTGGTCGAGAACCTGCTCAACGTCTTCATCCCCGAGAGCGTCTCCCGCTTCCTTCCGTTCCTCGCCGGCAACCGTCTGCTCGCGATCGACTCGGATCTCGACTCCGCCGAGGCGATCGCCGTGGCCCTCACCAGAGCCGAGAACGCCCTCGTGTTCAGCATCTACACGGCGGTGGCACTCGCTGCTGGCGCCATCTCGCTGTATCGGCGAGACACCACCTGAGCCGGCCTCGCTCGACGGCGACTCAGGCCGGCTCGACCGCCAGGTGGAGCTCCTCGAGTCGGCGGAGAAAGAGGCTGGGCACCCACCGGGGCGCCGGGGCCCCAGGGTCGAGGCTGATCGACCGGGCCCGCGACAGGAGCTCCTCGACAGCAAGTCGGGCCTCGAGACGGGCGAGCGGGGCGCCAATGCAGTGATGGATGCCCCAGCCAAACCCCAACTGCCGATTGGCGTTCGAGCGGTCGAGGTCGATGCCGTCGGGATCGGTGAACACCTCGGGATCACGATTCGCCGCTCCCCACATGAGCAGCAGGCGATCCCCCGGCTCCAGGTCGACACCACCGAGCGAGCAGGCGACACGCACGTGGCGGAAGTGCCCCCGGAACGGGGCTTCGAGGCGCAACACCTCCTCGACGAACGCCGGGATGCGGCCCGGTTCGGCGCGGAGCCGGTCCTGCACGTCGGGATCGATGGCCAGATGGAGCGCGCACGAGCCGGTGAGACCAGTGGTCGAGTCGCTGCCGGCTCCGACGAGCTGCACGGCCATGGCGACGGCGTCGTCGGCGTCATACTCACCGGCGATGACCCCCGCGGCGAGGGTGTCGATCACCCCGATCGACGGGGATCCCGTCGCCACCCGCTGCTTGGCTGCCGTCAGATGCTCACCGAGGTAGGCGACCTCGTCGGCCACGTGGGCCATGCACTGGGCAATGCGGGCGCCGTCGGCGAAACCCGACAGTAACTCGATGCCGGCATCCGACCAATGCTTGAGGCGGGCGGTGTCGCCGTCGGGCAGTCCCATCACCAATGCGATGGCGCGGATCGGCAGCATGCTCGACACCGTGTGCACCCACTCGACGTGGCCGGTGGGAACCGTCGCCGCCAGGCGCTCGGCCACCATGGCTCGGAACTGCGGCTCGAGCCCGGCCATGGGCGTTCCACCAAACGGTCGGTTGAGGCTGCGCCGGTGCACGGTGTGGAACGGCTCGTCGGCTGTGGCCAACACGTCGACGCCACCACCACCGCCAGCGTCGATGAGGATCTGGCGGCCCGTGTCGTCGACCATCACGAACGCTGTGAGGTTGTTCGAGAGCTCGACCGTGCGGCCGATGGCGTCCATCACGTCGGCGTGTCGGAGCACGAGATACACGTCGAACTGGGGCACCCGGAACACCGGCTGCTCGATCCGTAGCCGGGCCCACGTGGGATACGGATCATCGAGCACGACGGCAACGAACGGATCGACGGTCGTCATGGCCAGATCGTCGCGCTCCGACGTTCCACACGCCACACGCCACACGGCCCGTCCCAGGCGCAGACAGCCAGGCCCGGGACGAGAACCCCGCCCGACGGGCACGGACGCCGCTGCCGGCGCGAGGCTGGCGCCAATCACCCGCCCTTGGAGGATCCCGTGCGCACCATCCACTCAAGCGCCGACTGCACCCCGGCGCTGTCGATCCACCTGGCCAACTTCGCGGCGACGGCACCGGCCGCCGGCTGGCATCACCTCATCGACCGAGCCAAGGCCGCCGACGAGGCTGGCGTCGACCGGCTCTCGGTGTCCGACCATGTCGTCTTCGGCGAGGACCTCGAGGCGTACGGTCGGGCCGAGACCGGGGGCATGGCCGGTGGCAAGCAGCCCACCGGGCCCGACGGGCAATGGCTCGAACCGCTCACCGTGCTATCGGTGATCGCCGGGGCCACCGAGCGCGTGCGTCTCCAGACCGGGGTGCTGCTCGCGGCGCTGCGACGTCCGGTGGTGCTGGCCAAGGCTGCGGCCACGCTCGACGTGATGTCGGACGGGCGCCTCGATCTCGGTGTGGGCGTTGGCTGGCAGCGCGAGGAGTACGAGGCGGCCGGGCTCTCCTACGCAGGACGTGGCGCGCTGCTCGACCACACCCTCGAGGTGTTGCAGACCCTCTGGCGCGACCTGCCCGCTCGCTTCGAGTCCGAGCGGCTCAGCTTCGAGAAGATCTACTGCGTCCCCCAGCCCGTCGACCCCGGCGGCGTACCGCTGTGGATCAGCGGCACGTTGAACGACAAGGTGATCAAACGGGTTGCCCGCTTCGGCGTCGGCTGGATCCCGTGGGGTGACGACATGTTCGACCTGCCCTCGAAGATCGCCCGGTTGCGCGACGGCCTTGCCGCCGAGGGCCGCGACGCATCGGGGCTCCAGATCCCCGGCAACCTCCCCGCCGTCAAGACCGCCGACGGCGCGCTCGACCTCGGAGCCACCATGGCCGGCGTGCCCGCACTCGTTGAGGCCGGCGTCACCGACTTCCGCCTCAACGGCGCCATCCCCGTCGAGCGCAGCGCAGCCGTCGACATGCTGAGCCCCATCGTGGCCGCGTTCCGCAGCGCCGTCGGTCGGACCTGATCGCTCAGGACCGAGCGCCGAACACCGCCGCCAGATCGTGCTTGGGAAAACGAGCGCAGCGCTCGAACCACCGACGAAGCTCGCGATCGACGGCAACGAAGGCGCCGATGTGGAAGTCCATCCCGGCGAATGCGCTCGTGTCGTCCTCGAGGAGGGCGTCGGCCAGCGTCTCCTGGAGCTCGAGACGCCGGCGCTTGCCCTTGGTGTCGGGCGTCGCGAACACGTAGTAGCTCTGTGATCCCTGCGGCGTGGGCGTCGACGTGAACAGGCCCATGCTGTCGACGTCGCCGGTCGTCACATAGGAGACCGTGTTGGTACCCGTCACCCGGATGCGTTGGTGGAACCGCATCGCCAGCGCGGCTGACGCGAACTCCATGTCGTACTCGACATGGTGCGGATCGCCCCAGCGGATCACCCGCGGATCGAACTCGAACTCCAGGCCGTGCACGTACCGGAGGTGGGCGAAGTCGAAGGAGTTGCCGAGGATCACCCAGGGCTCGACAGGGAACACATCGGTGCGCTTGGCCCTGATCGCCAGCGCGGTGTCGTCGTAGTCGCGAATCCCGGGGACCGCGAATCGAGGCTCGGGGCCGTTGTAGATCCAGATCAGCCCCCAGCGTTCGGAGACCGGGAAGCTGAACACCTTGGCCGCCTTGGGAATCCGGCCACGCGACGGGATCGACGTGCACCGCCCGTCGGGGCCGAAGCAGAAGTGGTGGAAGAGGCACTGAAGGTCGTCACCGACGAGAGAGCCGCGCGACAAGTCGGCGCCCATATGGGGGCAGCGGCTGCTCAGCACCACCGGCGCCTGTTCCTCGCCGGTTCGATAGGCGACGACCCTCCCGCCGAGCACATCGATGCCGGCGACCCGGCCATCGTCGATCTCGGAGGCCAGGCAGATCGCGTACCAGTTCTCGTCGGGGCCGGCAGGCGTCGAGAGCGGGGGCATGACGGGAGTCTCTCGCGAACCAGTGAGCCCGCGCCCCGCCTCAGACGTCGAGGCCGTACTCCCGGGCCACGGTCACCGCGTCGATGACGTCGCCGTGCAGCATCTGGATCGGCGGACCATCGAGGCTGTCGCCGGGGTCGAGCAACCAGCGCACGACGGCCGCCACGGTGGCCGGTCGCGCCGTACCCGGCTCGACGAGCACCACCAGGGGACCGCCGGGGTCGTCGCCCCGCTCTTCGAGGACGACCGTCAACAGCCGGGCTCGGGCCGGGGCCGCAACCCGTACGGGTGACGGCGCGCCCGCCTCGTCGGCCAGCCCGACGAGCACCACGGCCGTTCCCGCTTCCGTTCCGGCCCGGCCATGGAGATGCGCCCGAATCCGCTGCAACGGTGCGATGACGTTGGCCACGAGGGCTTCGTCGACCGTACCCGACCGGCTCGGGCACTCGATCAGGACACGCGGAGCCAGCCCATCGGTTGGCTCATCGACCACCCGAAAACCAAGTTGCCGCATGAGTTTCGAGCACTCGCCGGCCACGTCGTCCGTGCCGGTGATCAGAGCGACACGGGTCGGCACCGACTGACTCACGTGCTGTACCCGATCACGGACATCCGGGCACCCTAGCCAGCTCTCTTCGAGGCACGAGCGCGGGTCTTCCCACGACGTTGCCTTGTCGGTACCCCCGGCCTAGCGTCAGGTCATCGTCGGGCAGTGCTGTGCACCGGCGGGTTCCCACCGGCTTCGCAGGAGGCGGCGATGGCGCGCTACTACCAGGTCATATCGGGTGACGGTCACGTCGAGACTCCACCGCAGAGTTGGGCGAAGTACGTCCCCGAGAAGTGGCGGGAGCGCGCCCCGCGGCTCATCTCCCTCCCCGATGGCGGCGAGGGCTGGATCGTCGAGGGCCAACCCATGCTGCACAACGGCCAGAACATCACCGGCGGCCGTCCCGTGAGGTTCCGCAACGACAGCTACTTCAACCCCGACGGATCCCCGGCGCCCGGTGCCGGATCGGGCGCCCAACGACTGCGCGAGCAGGATCTCGACGGCATCGACGCCGAGGTGCTGTTCCCGCCGGTGTTCGCCAGTCGTTTTCTGGAGGGAATCAACGACAAGGACGTGTATCTGTCGATGATCCAGGCGTACAACACGTTCTTGGCTGACGACCTGTGCTCGGTCGCTCCCGACCGACTCATCGGCAATGCCATCATGCCCGTCTGCGGGCTCGATGAAGCCGTGGCCGAGCTGGAACGGGTGTCTCGCATGGGTATCCGGTCTGTGAGCTTCTATCAGTTCCCCAACGGGACCGGTGCTCCGAAGCCCGAGGACGACCGGTTCTGGGAGAAGGCCCTCGAGCTCGGCGTGCGGCTCAGCCCGCACTTCGGGTTCGGGTTCATCCGCTCCGATCCGGGGCTGCCGGGCGCGGGAACGGGCCATCAGCCCGTGGCGGCGGCGCTGTGCCAGCGGGCCGGCGCCCACGCACCCATCTACTGCATGGCCCAGGTGATCACCTCTGGCGTGCTCGATCGGTTCCCCACGTTGGAGATGTACTTCGCCGAGACGAACGTCCATTGGCTGCCCGGGTCGATGTACATGCTCGACGACAGCTACGCGCTCTTCAAGGAGTGGTTCTCGCTCGATTGGAAGATGTCGCCGAGCGAGTACTGCCTGAGGCACTTCCACTGGGGCATCATCCGCGATCCCGTCGGGCTGGCGATGGGGCCTGAGCGCATCCCGTTCGACCGCGTGATGTGGGGTACCGACTTCCCCCACTCGGTGGGCTCGTTCCCCGAGTCGCGCCGGCACCTCCACGAGGGGTTCGCGCCGCTCACCGAGCAGATCCGCCGCCAGGTGCTGTTGGAGAATCCGGCCCGGTACTTCGGGCTCGATCTCGGCGCGCCCATCACCGAGACGCCGGCAACCGGCTGAACCGGCTGCGCTGAGCTGGCCGGCGCCTAGCGCAGACCCACCAGGTCGACGACGAAGATCAGGGTCTCGCCGCCCTTGATGACGCCACCGGCACCACGGCTGCCGTATCCGAGGGCCGGGGGGATCGTGAGCTGGCGACGGCCGCCGATCTTCATCCCCTGCACGCCCTGGTCCCAGCCGACGATCACCTGACCGGCGCCGAGCTTGAACTTGAAGGTCTCGTTGCGGTTCCAGGAGGCGTCGAACTCCTGGCCCGTCGACCAGGCCACGCCCAGGTACTGGACCTCGGCGATCTTGCCCTTGACGGCTTCCTCGCCGTCACCCACGACGAGATCTTCGGCAACGAGCTGGCCCGGGGGGGTGCCCTCGGGGACGGTCACAGTGGGTCGGCTGATCTCGGTCATGGCGGCCACCGTAGTCGCGAGGCTGGCCGGGCTCGCGACTGCTGTGCCGCTCGGGTGAGCCCCTCGAAAGCACCGCCATGGCCGATGCGGCCGAACGCTCAGCGGGCCAGGGCGACGGCCAGCAGCGACGAGAAAGCTCCGCGATCGGCCTCGGAGCGCGTCGGCGGCGCCGGGTATGCCGCAGTCGACACCCGCCAGTGGGCCGGCCGGCGCCAGGTGGCCGCCGGGCCCGTCGCCGGAAAGGCCGTCAGATCGAGATCGACGGTCGTCCGGTATCGGCCCATCACGGTGGCCGTCCGAGCGTCGAGCGGGCGCCCGGTACACACCGGCGCCTCGGGGGCAGCGACGTCCTCGGGGGCGTCGGAGGCGTGGGTCTCGGCATCCGCCTCGGGGGCACCGGGGAGCAGCTCGACGTAGGCGCGACGCACAGCCTCGAACGAGCGGCGGTCGCCACCGTGGTCGGGGTGGGTTTCCTTGGCCAGCCGGCGGAACGCCTGCCGGAGCTCGTCTCGCGTCGCTCCCGGCGCGATGTCGAGCACCGCGTGGGGGTCGGCGACGGCGCACCCGTCTGCCATTGCACATCCTGTGCTTGTGTGACCCTCCCGATCCCTGGGAGGGCGAGCCGTTCCTTCGGCTCAGTGGTTCTGTCGGCCGGAGCGACCGTCAGTCAAGGTCCGCCGCGGACGCACGCGAAGACGTCATCCTGCGATGCCGACGATCGTGTCGTTGACGATGAACTCCGATGCTGAGCCCTCGAACGACGCAGCCCCGAAGGCGAAGATCCCGCCGTCCTCGGCCACGAGCCAGTATCCGCCGCGCGGGCACGCCAGCATGCCGGAGATGGGGGAGTTGAGCACCATGGAGCCCGTCGACCCGGCGAACGCCGCATCGCCGAACGCGAAGATCCCGCCGTCCCGAGCAACCAGCCAGTACCCGTTGCCACTGGCCGACGCGGTCATGCCCACGATGGGCTGGTTGAGTCTCATGGCCCCGGTGGAGCCGAAGAAGCCGGCGCCGGGACCGTAGGAGAAGATCCCGCCGTCTCGGGCCACGAACCAGTAGCCCGGCTTGCTGGCTGAGCTGGTCATGCCGACCACCGGCTGGTTCAGGCGCAGGTTGCCGGTGGAGCCGTAGAACACCGCATCGCCGAACGAGAACACACCGCCGTCGCGCCCGAGGAGCCAGTATCCCTGCCCGCTCGGCGTCGCCGAGATGCCCACGATCGGTGCCGCGAGCGCAGCGCCGTTCATCGAGCCGAAGAACCCGGCGTTGCCGAGCGCGTAGACCGAACCCGCGGCGTCACACACCCAGTACCCCTGCTTCGACGGGGTGGCTGCCATGCCCACCACGGGTGCCGAGGGAGCGGACACCGCGCCCTTGAATGCCGCCTTGCCGAACGCATAGACCGCACCCGATCGGGCGACCAGCCAGTACCCGTCGATCCGGGGGAAGGTGACGCTGGCCGCTCCGGTGAACAGGTCGAAGCTCGAGTACGCCGCACCGAGCACCTGTCCCGAGTCGGCGCCGAGCCACCGGTCGAGCATGGTGGCGTACACCGATCGGAAGTCGACCGATGCCGCCAGGTTGCCGTTGCGGTCGGGAGCGGCGAGGTTCGGCTCCTGGCCGTGCAAGCCGCCACGGACCTTCTCGCCGATGACCAGCGCACAGCTGGCGGTGCCGTGGTCGGTGCCCGCCGAGTCGTTGCGCTTGAGCCGTCGACCGAACTCGGAAAAGGTCATGATCGTGACCCGACCGGCGTTGAGCGGGACCAGGTTGGCGTAGAACGCCTCGACCGCGTTGTCGAAGGTGCTCAGCAGCGCCGCATGGTCGGCGAGCTGGTTCGAGTGGTTGTCGAAGCCCCCGATCTCGACGCTGAGCACCCTGATCCCCAAGTTGGCGTTGATCAGCCGGGCCGCCAGGGTCATCTGGGCCACCAGGTTCCCACCGGGCAGCGCCGGTGCGTACAGCGGAGCGACGCGTTCGGCCTGGGCCATGGCGACCCGTCCCGACACGGCCCATGTGTCACCCCATCCGCCGAGCTGTGTGGTCGCGCCGCCGAACGAGGTGATTGCGTCGAACATCCGGGCGTCGGACGCATTGCGGCGATTCACGCCGAAGAGGCTGTTGCCGTTGGTGGGCAACGCCGTGGCCCTGGTGGTACGTCCGGCCATGTGCAACGGGACGTTTCCGCCGATGGCGACGGCATTGAAGTTGTCGGACGCAGCACCGAGACCGTCGAGGAAGCGCCCGATCCAGCCCGAGTTCGACGGGGGCGCGCCCGCCGGGAGCCCCCGCATCCACAGCGCCATCGACGAGAAGTGGCTCAGGTCGGGATTGTTGTAACCGACCCCCCTGATCACCGCGACCTGGCCCCGGTCGTAGCGGGCCTTGAGCCGGGGCATGGACGGGTGCAGCCCGTAGCCCGAACCGATGTCGAGCACGTTGGGCGCGGGGATGGCCAATGCTCCCCGGTTCGCGATGTAGCTGCTGTTGCCGTAGGGGATCACCGTGTTGAGGCCGTCGTTGCCGCCGCTCATCATCACCAGCACCAGCACGGCCTGGGCCGTTCCCGCCACCGACACGCTCTCACCGGCGCCATCGGTCTCGGCTCCGTAGGCTGATCCGGTCACGCCCAAGGCCCGTCCGACGCCCGACGGCAAGCCCAGCGAGACGGCCGACACGCCGGCTCCCGCGGCCGACGACATCAGGAACTTGCGGCGAGACCATTCGTGTGGGCTGTCGTCGGCAGGCAACGACAGGGCGGCGAGGATCTGCTCCGTCGACGCATCGTCAAGATTCGACATGGCAGGCTCCTCAGGCGAGGTTGAAGTCGGGGCTCATCAGCATGAGCGTGATCAGGTTCGCTTGCTCGGCGTTGCCGCGTGCCGAGCGCTCGGCGGTGAGCCACGCTTCCATGGCGGCTCTGGTTGCCGGCGAGGGCGTTCCGAGACCGAACTGGTCGAAGCCCGCCTGGATGGCAGCCGGCACGCTCATGCTCCGCACGCCCGACAGCAGGCCGGCGGCGACGGCCTTGGAGGTGAGGTTCTTGGCGAAGCTGGCCCTCGCCCACCACGACGCCGACGAGATCCAGACGCTGTTCTGCTTCCAGCCCTCGACCGTCGGGGGATAGAACGGGAGCTGGCCCATGTCATCGAGGTAGCTCTCGGGCTTGGCGACGGCTGTGGTCACGTTGGTGTGGCGAAGCGCGGCCACGACGAACTCGATCGGGCTGCGCACCAGTCCTTCCCGGGCTCGCGGCGAGTAGAAGTTGGGGTGCAGGAAGATCGCCCGCACCAGGTCGCGGATCCCGAGATCGCCAAGGGTGAACGCCGCCTGCAGCACGTCGAGCACTTCCGGCTCGGGATTGGGATAGGCGAAATACGACCACATCTGCTTGGCGATGTAGCGGGCCGCTATGGGCCGCTTCACACCGGCGAGGATCTCGTCGATCGTCTGCGGCCCGTCCCAGTTCTGGTTCTTGCCGAAGATCGTCTTGAGGTAGACGTCGTGGCGGGACAGGGTGAAGAGATAGCTCGTCTTGGCCGAGTCGAGGCCGTGTCCCGTCCACGCCCGTGCGCATTCGACGACGTCGTCCTGGGTGTACTCGTTGACCCCGAGGGTGAAGAGCTCCATGAGCTCCCGGGCGAAGTTCTCCTGAACGAGCCCCACCTTGTTCGTGTAGTTGTCGAGGTACAAGAGCATCGCCGGGTCGATGGCGACGGCATGGGTCATGGTCCGGAAGCTGGCCTGGGCCATGCTCCGAAAGATCTGGTTCTGGTTGTACATCAAGACGATGTTCTCAACCTTGTCCTGCGCCGAGCAGAAGTGGCCGTGCCAGAACCAGGTGAGCTTCTCCTGCAATGGACACGGCGACGTACGCATCCGGTCGATCCACCACTGCGTGAGCGACGTCCACCGCGTGCCCTGACCCTTGGTGGTGTCGTACAGATCGGCTGGTGGCGTGACCGCGGGCGCAGCCGAGAAGTCGAGCAGATGGTCGACCGCCGCTGGCAGGTCGAGGGCCATCAAGTTGCCGACCTCGTCGGGAAGGCCGCCGAAGCCGGCGCGACGCAACAGATGGGCCGCGTCCTGATACGTGATCGCCACGTGAACCCCCGGGTTCTCGTCGTGTACTGCCCGCAGGATCGGGAATCGGCGGATGCCGCCGACGGCTTGATCGGCGGCTCCGCGATTGGGCCCGTCCGACCGCCGATGCCCCAAATGCCCGAGCGCGGCCACCGGGCGCCGCTCGCGCCTCGCGGCGCTGTGTTCGCCGGTATTGCCGCGTAGCATCGGAGGCCCATGACCGACCTCGAACCTCGACCGACACCCAATCCCGATGCTGTTCGGTTCTCGCTGCCCTTTCGGCTCGCGGCGGGGTTCAACGTGCGGAGTGCTGGTGCGGCGACGGCCGAGCCCTTTGCGGCAGCCGTCTTCGCTGCCGGGGGCGTGGCCTCGATCTTCGGGGTCAACGATTTCGTGACGATCACCCGGATACCGGGCGCCGATTGGGCCCCCGTCGTGACGGCCGTTCGTGGCGCGAGCTCGCTGCTGGAACCAGCACCCGACGAGGACTGCGCCGACGACCCGGAGCTCGAGACGGCGCGCGACCTCCTTCGAGCTGCGATGTCGAGGCCGGTGGCGCCCGCCGAGGTCGAGCCCATCGAGATCGCCATCGGCGGCCTCAGGCGAAAGCCCCGTCGAGCCGACGGTTGACGTCAACCGCTCAACCGCTCAGCCGCCCAGCCGCCCGGGAGCTCAGCCGCCGGTCCGCCGCTGTCGCTCAGGAGCCGAGCCGGTCAACCGAGCGCGGCGACCGAGACGATCAGGGCCGCTGGGGGCCGATCACCCAACGAGCCATGGAACGGCTGCTCGCTGAAATTGAAGATGCCCCCGTCCTCGCCGACCATCAGATAGCCATTGCCGAATCGAACCATCCCCGTCACGGGACGGTTCAGGGTTATGGCACCCATCGACCCCCGGAACAGGGCGTCGAAGGCGAACACCCCACCGTCGGACGCGACCATCCAATAGCCCGATCCGTCGCCGTCGGGCACCAGCGACTGCACGGGAGCGTTCAGTCTCGTGCCCCCCATCGACCCCCGGAACGACGCGTCGCCGTAGGCGAAGATCCCTCCGTCGGCGGCGACGAGGTAGTACCCGTTGCCCGAGGGCGTCGCGACCGAGTCGAGCACCGGGCCGTTGAGCACGATGGCGGAGGCGTCGCCCCGATGGACGGCGTCTCCGAACGCCACGACCCGCCCCGCGGTGGTGAAGACCCAATAGCCCAGACCGGTGGGCGTGCTCGAGACCGCCGTGGGCCGCTCGGACGGGCGCAGCGATGACGGGCTCAGATCGCCGAGCGCAGCCCTGGCGTCACCGAAGGCACTGATGCGCCCAGCCGAGTCGAGCACCCAGTAACCCTGGCCCGTGGGCGTGGGTTCGAGATCGACGGACGTCGGCCCACCCGCCGCGGCAACGACGCTCGAGCCGAACGAGCGGGCGGCGCCGAAGGCGTGGACCGACCCGTCAGACCCGAGCATCCAGTACCCGGTGGCGATCGGCGACGGGGCCGCTCCGGTGGGACCAGAAACCGGCGCAGGGGGGACGACTCCCGCTGCGGGGGGCGGAGGAGCCGGCGGGGCGGATGGCGGTGGCGGTGACGGAGCCGTCGGGCTCAGCACGGCGCCGAGGTGGAGCGTGCCGGCGCCGATGTCGTTGTCGATGCCGAGCGGGCTCCAGCTCGGGTCGAGCGCCCGTTCGCTCAGCAGCGCGCGCACCCCAGCGACGGAGAGGCTCGGATCGTTGGCCAGGATCACCGCCACGGCGCCGGCAACTGCGGGCGCCGCAGCCGAGGTACCGCCGAAGCCCCCGACCTCACAGGCGACGGTGGCCGTCCCGTAGGTGGCGGTGGCCGTCCAGTCGAGGGCGGCGATGTCGGGCTTGGTACGGCCGTCGATCGTGGGACCTCGTGACGAGAAGTCGTCGACGGCGCCGGCGCAATACGCCCCGACGGCCACCGCCGACGGTGACGATGCCGGCTCGACGAGACTGCCCGCCGTCGTCGGGAACTCGAGGGCTCCGCCGTCGGGTACGACCAGGTCGAAACGCGGCGTCGCCACGCCCGAGGCGCGGAACACTGCGATGTAGGCCAGGGCGAACGTGGCGCCCGGGTTGTTCACCGTGAGACGCTCGGTCGGCGGCTGGCTGCCGTTCTGCACCGTTTCGCTGAAGCCGACGAGCTGCAGGCTGGCGTTGTAGAGATGCAGATCGAGGTCGATCGCCGTCGTGGGCCAGGCATCCCAGCTCAAGAAGATCGTCGAGAGCCCGGGGGCCAGCAACACGCCGTTGCCGTCGTTGGATGGCGAGAAGTCGTGGTACCCGTTGCTCTGGGGGTCGAAGATCGCGCTGTGGTGGAGCTCGGCGTAGTTGCCAGCGGCGTTCACCCAGACGATCCCCGCGGCCTCGGCCCGGGCCACGGCGTGGTTTGGGGTTCCGGCGGCACCCGAGCCGTCGCCCCTGGCCGAGTTGAGGAACCCCAACGACATGGTGATGACCCGGATCTTCCTCGCGATGGCGTCGTCGACCACCGTCTCGAGGTCGGTCGGACTGTCGACGCACACGAGACGCTGCACCGCGCCGGGAGCCTGGTCGTGCACGATCTCGGCCACGGCGGTGCCGTGATCGGTCTGGTCGAAGCCCCCCGAGCACAGGTTCATCGTGGTGAGCATCGCCGGGAGCTCACCCTCAGCCTGACGCACGGCCGCGCCGGCGAAGCCGCCGTCGACAACCATCACGGTCTGGCCGGCCCCCACCCGACCCGCGGCATGCCACACATCGACCCCAGAAGCCGCGAGCTGCTCGCCGGTCACCGCTGCGAGGAGCGGGCGCGGCGTCGGCTCGATGAACCCCACGGCCCGATCAGCTGCCAGCGCTCCGATCGAAGCCCCCGAAAGCGCAGCGTCGATGCGGTCGCCGGCGCGGGCCCGCACCGCTCCCCCGAGAGCGCCGACGCGTGCGGCAACGACAGCGCCCTCGCCCGGCTCCGCTGTGATCGTGATCTCGACCAGGCCGGCCGGCGGGGCAATCGCCGACAGGCTCAGTCCTGTCGGCGCCGATCCCGCAGCCGAGACCCGATCGCTTGCCACACCCGCCACACCCGCCAACGCCCCGGCGACCTTCGCAGGAGCCTCCACCCGCTGGCGCGGATCGACGAGCACGCGGCCGGGACCCCAGCCAGCGGCCTCCGACGCTCCCAGCCCTGCCGGCCCCGCCGCAGCCGGCGCCACGCCTGCAGGCCCCAAGAACGTTGCCAACGCCACGACCACCACGCCGGCCCGAGCCACTCGTCGCGGCTCGCCCCGACGATGCTCTCTCTGGCGGGAACGGCCGGTGGCGGTCACGACACAATCCTGACACGTGACGATCGCGGCCCCACCGGCACGCCGGCAGGGACGTGGTTGACGGCGTGTAGGGCGCCTGCTAGCTAGCTAGCTCCGACTGCTCGACACTCTGACGGAGCGGACTGGGGAGGCACCGTTGGCGCAGACGATCAGCTGAACTGGACCCTTTTCACGTCATGCCGATCGGCTCGACGAGGTGTTCGAGGAGTTGCATGGTCGCTCTCTCCGATGCTCCGTTGTCTTCGGTGTCGTCGTCGGCAAGTTGGGGCGGAAGGAGAATGGCGCCGATTCGGGCGCGGGCCGCGATGGTGTCGGCGAGGCGCCGGTCGACCTCAACGTCGAGGACGGGGATGTAGATGTCGTCGGGAGCGACGGGGACGAGTCCGCTTCCGGCTCGTACGACTCGTCCCCAGCGTTGGGTGAGCCGCGCCGGGTTCCACGGCAGGTCGTGGTGAACGAGGCACGGCCGGCCGCCGTCGAGGTCGATCCTCTCGGAGAAGCGGTCTTGGAGGATGAGGACGAGTGGTTCTGCCTTGCCCACGGGAGCCACGGGCCGGGCGTGAACAGGCTCGATGAAGCTCCCCCGACGACCAGAAGTGAGTCAGGTTCGAGACCGTGCGCTCGGGCGTGGCGAGCCCGGCGCAGCGGATCACCGCTGGCGATACCCAGCAATGCCGGGGCAACGAAGTCGCAGACGGCTGCCCAGTTGACGTCGTGCGAGAACCACACGCCCCGCCGGAACTCGAACCCGTCGGGTGGACGGCACATCTCGAGCAGGGTCTGGCCCTCGGTGTCAACCGCCACGAGGATCGATCCCTTCGTCGAACAACGATCGCGGTGCCGACAACCCGAACTCGGCCCGTTCGAATCGGGCTCGCGAACGGGCCGGTTCGCCACGAACCCACGGTTGTCCGCCACGACGCCCAGCGAGCCATTCCTGATGCTCGTGGATCGTCTCGAAGCTGGCCGATTCGTTCAGCCGGCTCTGCAGACGTACAAGATCAGGCTCGGCGCGGCGTCGGGCCGCCGCCGACCAGTTCGAGAGCCCTGCCACATCGCGGTCCAGAGTCGCGTCCGCGCCTGTGACCCAACGGCGGTACGGCTCCTCGATCGCCGCCATCAGGTCATCGAGTCCGCGGCCCGCCTCGGCCGCGTCGCACTGCACGCTCCTGCCGAGGAGGTCGAGGTCGAGTTGCCCGAGGTCGAGCGTTCGATCGTGTTCATAGCAGTCACGGAGGTTTCCGAGGGCGGTGCCGTGGCGCCGATCGAACTGGCCGAGCGAGCCGCTCAGGAGCTCGATCTCCGTAGCCTCCGGCGTGAGTACCTCCGCGGCCAAGTCGTTCAAAAGCGCGACACGAACCCGGTCCTGGCCAACCCAGTGCCCGATGCGTACCTGACCGACCACCGCATCTCTGGTCAGCTTGGCCAGTCGAGCCGCCGTCGAGGTCAGCGAACAATCTGCCGGTCTGCTCCTCCCCTGACCTGACCGTTGACGGACCAGACCGAACACCTCACCGGCTCTTCGGAACATGCCCCAGAGGCCACCCGAGAGCTGATCGATCAGCAGAGGCTGATCCAATCGCACCAATCGATTCCGCGCTGGCCAACCCGAGTGCTCGGCGCCGGCCCGGAAGCGCTCAGCCAGAGCCTCCTTCACGTTCGCGGCGGGCCTGCGACAGCACGATCAGCCGCTCGAAACGTAAGAAACGCTCGTCGATCTCTTCATCGCCCACTGTTCCGTTCGCACGAGCAACCTCCACGCCGAGCGTCAAGAGCCCGAAGCCTCGCGTCCAAACCGATCGTTGCGTCAGCCCCGGCGCCAGATCACGAGCTACCCGTTCAGTCGCAGCGCGGAAGCCGAGCGGTCCCCACCATCTCGGCCCACGTCCCAGCCCGGATCGAGCCTCGTCCAAGCCATCGACACCGTTGACGGTGCCGGTCGATCGAGGACGGTGTGCCTTACATGGAAGGCGGGCCCGGACCCGAACGAGACTACAAGAGGATCAACAAGGGCGAACGGGCCTGGATGATCGAAGCCCGACAGTTACTCGACGAGCTTGCGCCGGGCTGAAAGATCGTCGAAGCGTACCGAGAGCCCGGTCGACGCTGGCCGTGGAAGCAGATCCTCGAGCATCCAACCGCACCGATGTGGGTCGAGATCATGGGCGACTCGGTGACCCTCCGCGACATCAAGTTCCTGACGCCAGGGAGGGCCCCGGGATGACGGGATTTGCGCTGTACGCCGCGCTGTGCGAGGCCTGCGGCGAGACCACGCAACTCGAGGAAGACATCTTCGTTGAAGACCGTGGTCAAGCCAACCGCGTCCCCGAGGCCAAGCGGCTCGACGGGCCCCGGGCATGCGAACACTGTGGTCAGAAGCTCACCATTCTCACCAATGCCACCAGCCTGCCCAAGTGCCCCGCGTGCAAGAAGGCACGGCTCCAACGCGAACCCGTCGCGCTCCTCTGGGACTGACTGACAGACGCCGGTGCACAGACCCCGACGGCGCGGACCCGCCTCACGTAGGGTCAACGCCTCCGGCTCAACTGCCGGCTTCGAGGTGGGTATCGAAATCGAGCTCTTCGAGTTCGGGCTCGAAGGCGTCGATGTCGCTCTCGTCGGAGGTGTCGTCTCGTATCGCTTCCTTGCCCATGGCTACGGAGACCAGGGTCGAGCAACCGCTCGACCCTGGTCCGATAGCGGGGGTCGCTCGGCCGCGACGGCACGATGGTCGTCGTCGCCAACGCGTCGAGATCAACGGGTTTCGACCACCGCGGGACCGGGGCAGCAGCAGTCACCTCGTCGTCAGTCATCGCCGCCCCAACCGCTGTCGGCGTGTCCTGTCATCGTGTCGGTCACGGGTTTGGGCCGAGTCGTTCGATGGCGGCGAGGAGCTCGTGTCGGTGGCCGGCGTGGCAAGCGGCCCATCTGGCCTCCTCGGCTGTGAGCCCGGTGAGGAACTGGTAGCGATCCCGGACCATCGCGATCCACCCTTCAATGTCGACCGGTTGGGTGAGGTAGCCGATGTCCTCGGCGGCGAACGCTCGCGGATCGCGCCCGGAGAGCACGTCGGTGGCGGCGAGTGGTGGTTGGCCGCGTCCGTCGTCGACGACGTCGAAGTACACCTTGATCACCCACAACCGTCGGACGAGCGCTTCGTCGAGTGGTCGTTGCGAGAACCATGCGAGGTCGTACAGGTCACGGGCGAGTGATGTCCGCCGGTAGCGGGCGAGCTTCTCGGCGATGGCTTCGGAGATCGAGATCACCTGAGTCGCCGGAACCGTGATGTCGTAGCGGCTGTGGATCGGCAAGACGATCAGGGCCAATGGTTCGGCGGGCAGGATCAAGGCGCGCTTTGACACTTCGATGCGGGCACCCAAATCGGCGCGACCGAACGGCGTGTCCACGACAAGATCAGCGCTGCGTCCGTTGGTGTCGAGTCCATCGATGCGGAACCCGAACCCGTCGATCTGCGCGTCGGCGAGGGTGGCCATCACCTCGACGGTGACGTCATCGTCGGGCGCGCAGAAGTCCAGATCGGTGGAGAACCGTCCCGCTGCCCCGGCACGGAACTTACGAAGCGATGTCCCGCCTTTGAACACGAGCCCGCGTTGGAACAACCCGGCGTCGTGAAGCAGCGCCAAGGCGTGGTCCTGGGCGATGTCCAGGAGGGCTGGACCGCGTCCGCCGCGGCGGCCTTGGTAGTGGCGGGCCAGGTGCCCTTCGGTGATCCTCACGGCTGCAGCGCTTGCTGCCCGGCGACGAGGACCGAGTCGATCACCTCGAAACGGGCGTCGAATCGGCCGGGCCGGTCCCGAGGCCCGAGATAGACCGGGCCACGTCCCGGCGGGGCCTGCTCGATCAACTCGATGCCGACATCAGCGCGGCCGCCGGTGGCGAACAGGTAACCGGCACGACGCCATCCCGCTCGGGAAGCGCCATCCAGACACGACCCCACCTTGGCCGCGTTGGCTTGACCGGCGGCGCGCGGGAGCCACTGCGCGACGTTGCGCCAATCGCCGTAGCCGTCCGGGCGGACAGCCATCCCCGCCAGCAACGCTTCGACTCGCCACACCGGCAACCCTTCCGCCTCCTGCACCGGGTCGCCGGGGAGGCGAAGGCCGATCACCCGCCAATCCCTCAGGGCCTTGGACACCCGATAGCCCGGGGGTACGGCCAGCACCTCCCGCTCCGGGATATGGCCGGCGAGGCCGAGCAGCACCGCTGCGGATTCCATCGCCAACACACCGGGGAACCTCGGATCGACTGCCCGGGCTGCGCGCAGCTCGATGTGCCGATCGCCCGCCGAGTACCGGCCAGCGCGCGCCGCGGGGGCGAACTCCCACACGCCGCGAGTCCGCAACGGCAACAACCAGCCGAGACGACGCAACGCATAACCCAACGCGACGCCCGAGATCGACAACCCAGACGAACGGGCCAGTCCCTCGAGATTCGCGACCGTCACCACCCGCGGCTGGTCCAGCTCCAGAGCCTCGACCACGCTCGCAAGCCGAGAAGGCACTGACCGACTCTCCGCTGCTGCTGTCATCTGGACCTCCTTCGGGGAGAACTCTAACCAAGAAGGGGAGGAATCGACAGCGTTCACCTACAGCGGACTCCCGCGACCGGCCGACACTCGACGCGGTGCCACGACCGGCCCTCACCGGCGTCAAGCCCCTGACCGTCACGACGTTGGCATTACTACAGCCGGTTGGAACGCGGATCGGCTCTCGTCGGGAGCCCCAGTCGGGGCTTGACCCCGGGTCCGGTCGTGGTCATGGTGAATTGGCCTGGGCTTCTTGGAGGCTCGTTGGTTTGGTTTCTCGGGCTGGCCTGGCCTGCCCGGTGTGATTCTGGCACACGTTCGCGAGGTGGGTTGCTCAACGATGCCACGTCGCCAACTTCGCCCGGGCCGGGCGCATGGTCAACGACGCCGGGTTCCGGCTCGGTCTCGAGTTCCTGCCGACGCTTGAGCTCGACACGATCGCCAAGACCCGTCAGCTCATCCACCAGACCGGCATCGACGCCGGTGTGGTCGTCGACACCTGGCACTTCTGCCACGGACCCGACGACTGGGCCGACCTCGAGGCCCTGCCGCTCGACGAGATCGCCTTCGTACAGTTCGACGATCATCCGGCACTCGAGTCGACTGACCTCACCTACGAGATGATCCACCGCCGGGTGTTCCCGGGCGAGTGGGTGCTGCCCCTGCGACGCTTCGTCGACGCCTTGCAGGCCAAGGGTTTTGACGGCATCGTCAGCGTCGAGATCATCTCCGAGCCGCTGCGGGCCCTGGGCCATCGTGAGTTCGCCCGACGGGCCCACGACACGGCGGCGGCGTTCTGGCGTTGACGTCCGTCCGTGAGCTCCAAGGCCGAGGCCGAGGCCGGGCGGGGGAGCTCCCGGGCGTCAGAGGAGCTCGGCGGCGGCGTCAAGGACCGGGAACACGCCATTGGCCTGGATGGACAGCGTCGTCGGATCCCAGCCGGCCATCTCGGCCACGCGACGCAACTCGATCACCCGGGGAGGACGACGATCCCGACGCGCATGGCCGGTGAACCTCTACGTTTCCGTCATGGCTGACACCCGTCCCGAGCCCCACCTGCCCTCGCCGCCCACGAAACCCGTCCCCGAATCGGTGCACGACATCCTCGACGATCTGCCCACGGGGTACCTCGCCACGCTGAGGCCCGACGGTCGCATCTCGGTGACGCCGATGGCGGTGATGTTCGACGGGACCCACGTGCGCCTGAGCACCATCACCGCCAGGAAGAAGCACCGCAACCTCCTCGCCGACGACCGGGCCACGGTGTGCGTCCCCCATCGCAACAACCCCAACCGCTACGTCGAGATCAGGGGACGGGCCGTGCTGAGCGACGACGCCGACCGCTCGTTCATCAACAGCATCGCCAAGAAGTACATGGACGTCGACACCTACCCGTTCGACAAGCCCCACTGGAAACGGGTGACCGTCACCATCGCCGCCGAGCACGTCTCGTCACCCGACATCCCCCTCGCCGACAACCCTCCCCAGGCCCCCGACCCGCAGCCGGCCTGAGCGCGGGGCGCCGGGCCGCAACGAGGGGTCAGACGACGCGGCCGATGGCGACGACCGACAGGCCGAAGGGCAGGGAGTGGGCGCGGAGCCAGCGCTGCTCGATGCGAGCCATCCGGGGCAGGATCCCGCCCAGGCCGCTCTCGGCCCGATCGAGATCGGAGGCGGTGCGTCCCCGTTCCAGCACCGCCTTGACGGCGGCCGGGGGCACCAGGAACGAGTACGCGCCGCTCGAGCGAACGACCTCGCAGCCGGCCTGCTCGAGCAGCCCGGCGAGGTCGCCGCGGGAAAACCGCCGTCCCGTATGGGTCACCCGGTCGTGGGCTCGCCGGAGCGCCCGTACGCCGGGTTCCATCAGCGCCACCACCCCACCGGGGCGAACCACCCGGGCGAGCTCGCGCGCGGCCACGACCGGGTCGGGAATGGATCGGTGACACAGCACGGTCACGCACAGCGCGGCGTCGAACACCCCGTCGACGAACGGCAGCCGTTGCACGTCAGCCGCCGCGAGACCGCAGCCCGGATGGTGCTCGTCGAACAGCTCGAGCGCGAGCGGCTCGAAGTCGAGCGCCACGACCGATCCCCGCTCGGCCATCCAGGCCCCCGTGGCCCCGGTCCCCGCCCCGGCGTCGAGGAACCGCCCCCCCTCGGGAAGCTCCGGCCCGACGAGCGACCGGAGCAGGTCGCGGGTGGTGCCGTACCACCAGTGCGACTCCTCCACCGCGGCCATGCGCCGGTACTCGTCACGCTCCACGGAAGCTCCATCTCGGGGCCTGGTGTCGGGGCCTGGTGTCGGGGCTGCTGGCCCCCGCGAGAGGGGTCTCCCGCCTACGATCGGGACACGTTGTGCCAGCGGCCGTCGGATCCGGGGGGTGAGGTGATGGCGAGCGAGCCTAGGGGGATCACCGCGCTCGACTCCGACATGTCCACACCCACAGCGACCGGAGACACGCCCACCGCCGACGAGCTTCCCGACGTCGCAGCAGGAAACGCGGTCGACCCTTCGATCTCCCCGACGGTACGCGAGTCGATCCGGGTCGCCTGGGTTCCGTGGCTGCTCTCGCGGATCGTGGTCGACGTCGCGATGATCGTCAGCATCTCGCACGTCTGGAGCAACTTCGAGCTCCGCTATCGCGGGTTCGTGATCTTCGATTTCGGCTGGTATCACCGCATCGCCGTCGACGGCTACGGCGCGCCCCCGGTGGGTGACGAGCAGACGCCGTGGCCCTTCTTTCCCCTGTATCCCGGCGTGTTGAAGCTGGGCCGGGCTGCGGGCTTCAACGACCAGATCGTCGCAGTGCTCGTCAACCACGTCGTGCTGCTGCTCGCGCTCGCCGGGCTGCATCGCATCACCGCCCGCCTCGCCGGGTCCGACGCGGCCCGGTGGGCGGTGTGGGCCCTGGCCTGCTTCCCGGCCTCGTTCGTGTTCTCGATGGGCTACCCGTCGGCGATCTTCCTGTGCGCGTCGGTGTGGGCGTTCACGCTGGTCGACGAGCGCCGCTTCGCTGCGGCCGGCTGGTGTGCGGCCGTCGCAGCGCTCATCCGCCCCAACGGGTTCCTCGTGGCCGCCGTGATCGGTCTCGGACTCGTGGCCCGGCCGTGGTCGACGAGGTGGTCACGCACCGGCCGGGAAGCCACGACCACCCTTGGGACCACGAGCGGGACCACCAGTGTGGCCACGAGTGTGGCCACCCGAGTGACCCTCCGGTCGACCGTCCGGCCGCTCGTGTTGACGGTCGCGCCCGCGGCCACGGGTGTCGTCGCCTGGCTCGCCTATCTCTGGCACCGCACCGACGATCCGTTCGTGTTCATCTCGGCCAAAGGGGCGTGGGACGAGATCTCGATCGTGGAGGCGCTCACCAGGGCTTACGCCAAGTTCGTGGGGGCCCACCTCGTGCTGGGCGTCGCAGCCCTGGGTGTCGTGGCCGTCGCGGCACTCACCCGGCGGGGCCTGCCGTGGCCCTGGATCCTGTTCACGGCGGCGTACCTCCTTCCACCCTTCGCCGTCGGACTCGTGGGGATGGGCCGCTACTCGAACGAATGCTTCGTCCCGTTCGTTGCCGCGGGTATCTTCATGGCCCGTTGGCGCAGACCTGTCGCGGTGGCCCTGCTCGTCTGTGGTAGCGCGCTCAGTGCTGTCTACGCTGTGCAGGTCGTCCGCTACCTGTGGACGCCCTGACCGTCGAGAGCCGACGGTGAGTGCGTCGTTCGAAGTTCGCTCGCACCGCTCGGCCCGGGGTGGATATCCATGCTCGAACACGATCTCTCGGCGTTCTCAGGTACACGGTGCGTGGTCACCGGCGGCTTGGGGTTCATCGGTTCAAACCTGGCTCGCGCCTTGGCGCTGGCAGGCGCCGAGGTCGTCGTCGTCGACGCCCTCGTACCCCAGCACGGCGGAGACCATCGCAACCTCCAGGGGTGCGATGCCCTCATCGCCGTGGTGCTCTCCGACATCGGCGACGCCCAGGCGGTCGCTCCCGTCGTCGCTCGAGCCGAGTACGTGTTCAACGTCGCCGGCCAGGTGAGCCATCTCGCGTCGATGGAGGACCCGGTCCGCGACCTCGACCTGAACGCCCGATCGAACCTGGCCTTCCTCGAGACGATGCGCAAGGTCAACCCCGAGGCCGTGATCGTCCACACGTCCACCCGCCAGGTCTACGGCCGACCCCGGTATCTCCCCGTCGACGAAGAGCACCCCACCACCCCGGTCGACGTCAACGGCATCAGCAAGCTCGCAGCCGAACAGGCTCACCTCATCTACGCCCGCACGCACGGCTTACGGACGTGCGCCCTTCGGCTCACCAACGTGTACGGGCCCCGCCAACGGCTTCGGGGCGACGACAGCGGCTTCCTGCCGTCGTTCCTCCGGCGGGCCCTGCTCGACGAGCCCATCACGCTCTACGGAGACGGGCTCCAGTTTCGCGACTGCCTCCATGTCGACGACGTCGTCGCCGCCATGACGGCCGCGGCACTGTGCCCCGATGCGGCGGGCGAGGTGCTCAACCTGGGCCATCCCGAGTATCCCTCGCTGCGCGACATCGCTGCGATCATCATCGAGGCCGCCGGATCCGGATCGCTCGTGACCGTCGACTGGCCTCCTGAACGAAAGCGCATCGACATCGGGAGCTATCGCGGCGACGCGTCGAAGGCCAAGCGGCTCCTCGACTGGGTGCCCGTGGTGAACCTGGCCGACGGCATGGTCGACACCCTGTCGTACTACCGCCGCCACCTGTCGTGGTACCTGTGACGGGCAGCCGCAAACGGACCCCCGTCCCGTTCATCGACCTCACGAGGATCTCAGGAGCCGAGCGATCGAACATCCATGGTGCCCTCGATCGGGTCCTGTCGTCGGGTCTGATGCTGTTGGGACCCGAGACGCTGGCGTTCGAGAACGAGCTCGCCGCCCATGTCGGGGCGGCCGGCGCCGTGGCCGTGTCGTCGGGCACCGAGGCGCTGCGCCTCACCATGGCCGGCCTGGGGATCGGTCCGGGCGACGAGGTGATCGTCCCGGCCATGACCGCCGTGCCCACCGCCGCTGCCGTGGCCGCCGTGGGAGCAATTCCGGTGCCCGCCGATGTCGACGCCGACACGGCCCTGCTCGATCCGGGTGCGGTCAAGGCGGTGATCGGTGCAGCAACCAAGGCGATCATTCCGGTGCACCTGTACGGCCGCCCGGCCGAGATTGCTCCGTTCCGGGAGCTCGGGATCGCCGTGATCGAGGACGCGGCTCAGGCCCATGGAGCCGTGAGCCCGCGATCGGGCTCGACCGCGGTCTGCTACAGCTTCTACCCCACCAAGAACCTCGGAGGCGTCGGCGACGGCGGAGCCGTGGTGACCGACGACCCGGACCTCACCCGCGAGATCCGCCTGCTCCGCGCCCACGGCGTGAGCGACGGCGGCCAGCCCTACGATCACGTCCGCGTCGCGACCAACGCCCGAATGTCGGAGCTCGAGGCCGCCGTCCTCCGGGAGCGTCTGGTGGGGCTGGCCCACGAGAACGGGCGCAGGGGTGAGATCGCGGCTCGCTATCGGGCCGCTGCGCCGGCGCTGTGGTGGCCGCCGGGGCACGACCGCCACGTGAACCATCTCTGCGTTTTTCGCGTCACGGACGGACGCAGGGACGAGTTCCGGCACGCCATGTCGCCGAGCTTCGCCACCGCGGTGCACTACCCCCGAGCCCTCACCGAACAGCCTGCCTACCGGCGATTCACGCGAGTCGCCTGTCCGAACGCCGAAGCCTGGGCGCGTGAGGTCGTGAGCCTGCCCTGCCACGGTGGCCTGCGCGACGACGAGGTCGACCGGGTGTGCGAGGCGCTCGCCGGCTGGGCCGCCGGAGCGGCGTGATGTCGATGAATCCGGCGGTTCGATCGGTCACCGCGTTCTTTCCCTGCTTCAACGACGCGCCGAGCATCGGCGGCCTCGTGGAAGCGGTGCACGAGACGCTGAGCGGCCTGGTCGAGCGCTTCGACGTCGTCGTCGTCGACGATGGCTCCAGTGACGACTCGCTCGCGATCCTCAGGGAGGTGGCGGGCCGGCTTCCCGACGTCCGCATCGTCGTCCATCCCCGAAACCGTGGCTACGGCGGAGCGCTCAAGTCAGGGTTCGCCGCAGCCCGACACGACTGGGTCTTCTACACCGACGGCGACGGCCAGTACGACCCTCGTGAGCTGAAGTCGCTCATCGAGGCCGCGGGCGACGACGTCGACGTGGTCCAGGGGTGGAAGCTCCGTCGGGGCGACGGGGCGATCAGGACCGTGATCGGCCGGATCTGGCATCGCACCGTGGCGATCCTGTTCGGCATCGGGGTGCGCGACACCGACTGCGACTTCCGGCTGATCCGCCGCTCGGTGATCGAGCGCATCCCCCTGGAGGTCGACAGCGGCGTGTTCCCGGTGGAGCTCGTCACCCGTCTCCAGGCCACCGGAGCCCGGTTCGTCGAGCTCCCCGTCAGCCACTACCCGCGGGCGCATGGCCGGTCCCAGTTCTTCCGAGCCGGACGCATCGCGCGAACGCTGCGCGACCTCGCCGTGTTGTGGTGGAAGCTGGTGGTGCGCCACCAGCGGGCCCAGGTCCGTGGGGACAGCTCGGCCCCCTGACGGCGGCGCGCCGGACACCCGCGACCGGCGAGCCGCCGGTCGCGGGTGGTGGTCGCGGCTGGCGCTAGTCGCGGTCGAATTCGTCGAGGAGCTTGCGAACCTCGGACTCGGGGAAGCGTCGGTGTCCGCCGAACGTGCGGCGCGAGGCCAGACGGCCTGCGTCGGCCCACCGGCTCACCGTCTTGGGGTTGACCCGGAACATCCGCGCCACTTCCCCAGGCGTCAACCAGCGCTCGTTCGAACGGGTGCTCGACCTGCCCTGCTCTTGATCGTTCATCTCAGTGACCTCGCGTTCTCGGACCGTCAGATCATCGACCGGATCGCCGCCATTTCTGAACCGTGACGGCTTCGATTCCACCATTGACTGCAGCGCTCAAACGTCTGCCGTGCGTTCCCAAAGATTCTGGTTCTCGTTCATGAAGCAGACATGAAGAGTCGGACGTTTCCGACAGTGACCTCTCGGGGTCCACCCACCCGCGTTCGCTCCCCACTGTAGGCCGAGCCGCTGCAGAAAAGGTCGTCGACATGCGGCGCAGTGCGAACGGCGCACGACGACAGTGGGCCGGCGACTCCCGCAGCGCCTGCCGCCGGCACGCTCACACCGCCAGGAACTCGGCGATCACCGGCCAGGCCGTGGGGTCCTGGAGCATGAAGACGTGTCCCCCGTCGAAGAGCTCGAGCCGCGAACCGGAGATCTGGCGCGCCATCGCCTCCTGGTTGACGAGCGGTGCGATGCCGTCGTAGCGGCCGGCGGCGATCAGGACGGGCATGGTGAGTCGGGGAAGCCGGTCGAACGTGTCGTGGTGCAACCGGGCCGCGAGCTGGAGCTTCATCCCCTGCTCCTGACGGGGATCGGGGGCCGCGGCCGCCGAGGCGGCCATCATCTGCATGATTGAACGGTACGCCTCGCCGGCGTCATCACCGCGCGTGTCGATGAGCGTGCGGTTGGCCTGCTCCCGCTCATCGCGGGGCAGCTCCCAGAGCTCGTGGAGCGGGTAGCTCGATCCTCCGGCGCCCCCGGGTGACGTGCAGGCGAGCACGAGACGTTCGACGCGCTCGGGCCAGGTGACCGCCAGCTCCTGGGCCACCATGCCCCCGAACGAGACGCCGATCACCCGGCACGTGTCCCAGCCGAGGTGCTCGAGCAGCCCGGCGGCATCGGCGGCGTAGTCGGCCATGGTGGGCGGACGATCACCCCAGCCCGTCTGTCCGAGGCAGCGCTGGTCGTAGAGTGCGAGGTCGCAGTTCTCGACGAGCGGTCCGGCCAGGAAGCGCATCGTCCGCAGGTCACCACCGCTGCCGTTCACGAACAGCACCCGCGGCGCGCCCGGGAGCCCGACCCGCTCGTGGTAGATCTCGATCCCGTTGACCGTGGCCATGGGCATGGCTGCGCTCCCTCAGGTGGGTGTGGACGGATCGGGTACCGGCACGGCGAGCGGGAGTCCATCGGGACCCCGTCCTTCGTACAGGCGTTGGACGTATCCCCGCAGGTGACCGTCGCGATCGGTCGAGCGGTCGGCGAGCATGGCGGCGTCCTCGTCATGGGTGACGATGAGGAACCGCTCCTCCTCGATGGCCACGGCCACCATCTCACCCACGGCTTCGGGCTCGACGGCTCGTGACATGTGGGCGGGGAAGTTGGTCCAGGCCGGGTCGGTGATGCCGGCGAACCGGGCCGTCTCGCCCAGGTTCGTGGCCACCAGCCCCGGGCACAGACACGACACGCCGACGCCCTTGGGCACCAGGTGGAGATACAGGCCCTCCGACAGGCCCACGACGGCGTGCTTCGACGTGATGTACGGGATGGCGTCGTAGCTGTAGGCGTACAGACCAGCGACCGAGGCCGTGTTCACCACCCAGCCCGAGCCCTGGTCGATCAGGTGGGGCACGAAGGCCCGGATGCCCCGGACGACGCTGAACGTGTTCACCTCGAGCTGCCACCGCCACATGTCCATGGGGACCTGCTCGGGCGGGCCGAGCACCGACGCCCCGGCGTTGTTCATCACGACATCGACCCGGCCCATCTCGGCGATCGTCCGGGCTGCCAGCGCGTCGACGTCGTCGTCGGACGTGACATCGCAGCGCACGCCGATCGCCTTGGCCCCCATGGCCTCCAGCTCGGCGACGACGGCCGCCGTGCGCTGCTCGTGGATGTCGGCGATCACCACGGCTGCGCCGCGACGGGCGAACGCCAGGGCCGAGCCCCGTCCGATGCCCGAAGCGCCACCGGTGACGACGGCGACCGTTCCTGCGAGATCCATACGGGTGCTCCCGGTGATAGTGGCGATGGAGGCGGGTGGCCGCGTGGCGCAGCGTCCCGCCAGGCCGTCGGATGACGCCCGACGGTAGCCGGCCCGTATCCTGCGGGGCCTCGAACCTCAACCCCGCCGCGGAGGCCCCCGCCATGGCCGAACCCCTCTACGACGCGCGCACCTTCTGGGAGATGCTCGATCGCCGGGCTGCACTGTCGCCCGAGCAGCCGTTCCTGATCGACGACACCGACCGGCGGGTTACGTTCACGGCGTTCACGGCCTGGGCCGAGCGGGTGGCGGCTGGTCTGCACGACCGAGGGGTCACCGAGGGGACAGTCGTCACCTGGCAGCTCCCCACGCGCATCGAGACCATCGTGGCTTCCTTCGCGCTCTCGCGTCTCGGCGCGGTGCAGAATCCGATTCTCCCGATCTATCGGGAGCGCGAGGTCGGCTTCGCCTTGCGGCAGTTGGGCGCGGCCGTGGTGCTGATACCGGGGACCTGGCGGGGCTTCGACTACCGGGCCATGGTCGATGCCCTCGTCGACCGTCTCGTCGCCGACGACCGCCCGCGCCCGATCGTCCTCGACTGCTACGACACACTTCCCGAGGGCGATCCGGCCACCCTGCCCCCGCCGCCCGTGGCAGCGGCCACGCCCGAGTCGGCGCCGATCCGGTGGGTCTATTACACCTCGGGCACGACGGCCGACCCCAAGGGCGTGCAGCACACCGACGAGACGCTCATCGCGGGCGGGGTCGGGCTGGCCATGGCCATGGAGGCGTCGCCGAGCGACGTGGGCTCGATCGCCTTTCCCTACACGCACATCGGCGGCCCTGACTACATCGTGAGCTGCGTGACCCAGGGCTTTCCGGCCGTGGTGCTGGAGACGTTCACACCCGCAGCGGCCGTGGAGACCTTCCGCCGCCACGGGGTCACCATGGCGGGCGGCGGTACGGCGTTCTACCTGGCGTACCTGAACGAGCAACGCAAGCAGCCCGGCGACAAGCTCATCCCGAGCCTGCGGCTGCTCTCGGGCGGGGGCGCACCCAAGCCGCCCGAGATCTTCTGGGAAGTCATGAACGAGCTCCAGTGCCGCGGCGCGGTGCACGGCTACGGCATGACCGAGTGCCCGATGATCGCTCAGGGTTCGCCGAGCGACACCGACGAGCAGCTGGCCCACTCCGACGGCGCTCCCGTGCACGGCTGCGAGGTCACCATCGTCACGAGCGACGGGAGCATCGCCGGACCGAACGAGGTGGGCGAGGTGCGCCTCGCCGGACCCATGGTGTTCAAGGGCTACACCGATCCGGCGCTGAACGCCGACGCCTTCGACGAGCAGGGCCGGTTCCGCACCGGCGATCTCGGACTCGTGCGCCCCGACGGCCACGTGAGCCTCACCGGGCGCATCAAGGACGTGATCATCCGCAAGGGCGAGAACGTCTCGGCCAAGGAGATCGAAGACATCCTGTACACGCATCCGTCGGTCGGCGACTGTGCGGTGATCGGCCTGCCCGACCGCGAGCGCGGTGAGCGGGTGTGCGCGGTGGTCGAGACCGCTCCGGGCGCCGAGCCGCTCACCTTCGCCGCCCTGGTCGAATGGTGCCGCCAGGCGGGACTGATGGTGCAGAAGATCCCCGAGCAGCTCGAGGTGCGCGAGACCCTGCCCCGCAACGCAACGTTCAAGATCCTCAAGTACCAGTTGCGTTCCGAGCTCGAGCACCAGGCGTGGACGCCATCGGGTTGACGGGTGCCTCGGCGACACGCTCCGGACGCTGCAGCCGCGGCCGCGTGCCGGCGACGATCAGCGCATCGTGGGCGCGTAGGGCGACTGCTCGATGTCGTCACGGGTGAGCGCGGCGACGGAGGGACGGCCGACGAGCGCCAGTGCGGCGTGGATCTCGCTGCGGAGGATCTCCAACACCCGGGCCACACCGTCGGCTCCATCGGCCGCGAGACCCCACACCGCGGGACGGCCGACGGCCACGACCGAGGCCCCGAGCGCCAAGGCCTTGAGGACGTCCGGCCCCCGCCGCACACCGCCGTCGAGCCCCACCGGAATGTCATGGCCCACCTCGGCCGCGATCGCAGGGAGCGCGTCGAGTGCCGCCGGAGCACCGTCGAGCTGACGCCCGCCGTGGTTCGAGACGAACACCGATGCGGCTCCGCACTCGACGGCCGTCCGGGCATCCTCGGGGTGCAGGATCCCCTTGGCGATCCAAGGCAGGCCGATGGCCGTGGTGACCCGCTCGATGTCGGTCCAGGTCCAGCCCGGACCCTGGAAGGCCATCCGGGCTGCAAGCTCGGCGGCGGTGTAGTTCCCCTGCGACACCACGGGATCGGGGGCGAACCGGTGCTCGGCCGGGGCGTCGCGCCAGCCGGCCTGATCGACGTCGAGCGTCATCACCAGCGCGCTGAAACCGGCCCCAGCCGCACGACGCCCGAGATCGACGACCGTGTCGGGACGGCCGAGCGACGAGACCTGGAGATACCGGGCCCCATCGGGCGCCGCGGCCCGGGGAACGCTGAAGGCCAAGGCGGCGTTGGAGCTGAGGATCGCCGCGGTGCCGGCCCGGGATGCACCGCGCACCACCGCGCACTGGCCGTCGGGATGGAAGACGGTGTCGAAGCCGAACGGCGCCACCAGCACCGGAAAAGCCAGGTGCTCGCCGAGGAACGCGCACGACAGGTCGGGATCGGCATGGCCCGTTCCCACCCGGGGCCGGAACTGCCACCGGTCGAACGCCGCCCGGTTGGCCCGCACCGTCCACTGCTCGCCCGAGCCTGCTTCAAGGTACGCCCAGGCCGCATCGGGGAGGCCCCTCCGAGCCGAGCGCTCGATCTCGGCCAGCGTCGCGAAGCGCTCGGCCGATCCCCAGGTGGTGACCCGGGGCCCGGGGGGCTCGGGGCCGGCGTTGCCTGCGGGCGGCGTCATGTGGGGTCCTCGGCCGGGATGGCCCAGGCCGGTGCGTCGGTCGGGAGGTCGGCGGCGGCCACCTCGTGCTCGATCGGCTCTCCGGCCACGTAGCGGCGGAGGCTCTCGGCGAAGGCCCGGGCCGCTCGATCGTGGCGGCCGGCGCCACCAGCCGAGGTGTGAGCCGTGGCCACCACTCGAGGATGCTGCCAGAGTCGACTTTCGACGGGCAGGGGCTCGGTCGCGAACACGTCGAGCACGGCCCGCTCGGGAACGCCCCGATCGAGCGCGTCGAGCAGCGCGGGCTCGTCGACCAACGAACCACGGGCCACGTTCACCAGGAGCGAACCGGGCTTCATGGCTTCGAGGAACGCCGCGTCGACCAGCCCGCGGGTGGTGTCGGAGCCGGGGACGGCCAGCACCACCACGTCGGCCCGGGGAACCAGCGCAGGGACGGCTGCGGGAACGTGGATCTCGTCGACCGGTTCGGTGCCCGTCGGTGTGCGGCGGACGCCGATGACGGTGGCACCGAAGGCCCGCGCCCGCTCGGCGACCGCGGCGCCGATCCCGCCCAGCCCGATCACCAGCCAGGTGGTTCCGTGGACCTCCCTGAACTCGGCCCGCCGCCACCGGCTCTGGCCCTGGTCGGCCCGCCACGCTTCCAGCGGCTGATAGCAGGCGAGCACCTGGGCCAGCACGTACTCGGCGATGCTGATCCCGTTCACGTGCGTCGTCGACAGCCGCACGCCGTGCCGGGCGAGGTCGCCGAAGAACGCGGCGTCGACGCCGGCCGACGCGGTGTGCGTCCAGCGGAGCGTCTCCGAGCCCAGCGCCAACTCCAGCATGGGTTTCACGGTGCCGTCGAAGAACGTGTCGATCGACAACCACATCACGTCGGGTCGGGCGCCGCCATCGCCATCGCTGGTGGTGCCGTCGGCCGCCATGGTCAGCCACCGGGCGTCAGGAGCGGCGCCGTGCAGGAGACCCGTCCACCGGTCGTAGGCGGCACGGCTCACGAGGATCTGGATCGGGTGCTCAGCGGCCACGGATCGGCATCGTAGGCGCCGGTGATGCCAGGCTCGCGGGGGAGGGTGACGGTGTGACGACGACGACGAACGTGTACACCGACGGGGCCTGCCTCCGGAACCCGGGTCCGGGGGGCTGGGCCTGGGCCGTTGCCGACGGTCCGTTCGCCAGCGGACACACCCCGCAAACCACCAATCAGCGCATGGAGATCACCGCGGCGCTCGAGGCGGTGCGGGCGCTCACCGGGCCCGTGGAGGTGGTGAGCGACTCGACCTACGTCGTCAACTGCTTCATCCAGGGCTGGTGGCGGAAGTGGCTCGCCACGGGATGGGTCAACTCGAAGAAGGAGCCCGTCGCCAACCGCGACCTCTGGGAGCCGTTCATCGATCTCGTCCGCCAACGCGATGACGTGACGTTCCGTTGGGTGAAGGGCCACAGCGGCGATCCGATGAACGACGCCGTCGACCGTCTGGCCACCACCGCAGCCAAGGACCAGACGGGCCAGACCGGGGCCCGGCTCGACCTGGCCTGGGTCGCCACGCTCGCAGCCGACGCGCCGGGAGCCCGCACCGGCGCCCGGGCGGCAGGATCATCGGCGACGACCACTCCCAACGGGGCTTCAACGACCGCAGGATCGGGCCGGCCGGCCGCGGCGGCGACCACGGGAGGTCGACCAGCGATCCCCGGCGGTCGCCTGATCGCCGTCGTCGGCCATCGCCCGCCCGAGCTGGGCGGCTACGGCGACAACCCGATCGCGACGGCCACCCGCGACCGTCTGGTCGAGATCCTGGCGGCCAAGGCCCGCCTGCATCCCGACCTCGTGGTGCTCACCGGGCTGGGCCTGGGTGCCGAGCAGCTCGGGGCCGAGGCCGCGGCCATCGCCGGTCTCCCGTACGTGGCCGTGCTCGCCTACCCGCAGCCCGATGCGGTCTGGCCCGAAGCCAGCCGAGCGCGCTATCGGCGGCTTCTCCACGACGCGCACAGCGAGGTGCTCATCTCGAAGGACACGCCAGCGACCAAACAGGACGCCGGCCGGGCCATGGCCCGACGCGACGCCTGGCTGGCCCGTCACGCTGCCGAGGCCGTCGCTGTCTGGGACGGGCGCGAGGAGTTCACCGGCCGCCTGGTGCGCTCGTTCGAGGACCATCTCGGCGACGACGTGTGGGTTCTCGCTCCCGGGGCTTGAGAGTCCGGTGCGGGCCGAGGGGCGCCGAGGCCGCGCAGTGAGCCAGCATGCGCCCGTGGACGAGAACGACGGCACGGCCGTAAAACCACTGGCGGGGATCACGGTGCTCGACGTGAGCCGCGTCGTGTCCGGGCCCACGTGCTGCTTCTGGCTCGCCGCGCTGGGCGCCGAGGTGATCAGGATCGAGGCCCCCGGCGGGGACGTCACCTGGATCGCGCCTCCGTTCGTGGGACCCGACGGCGTGCACCGGGGCGTCCGGGGACCGCGTGACATCGCGGTGAGCGCCCTGCGCAAGGGCCGGGGCAAGCGCTCGGTGGTGCTCGACCTGAAGTCGGCGGGTGGTCGCGATGCCTTCGTGCGACTGGTCGAGCGCGCCGACGTGCTCGTGGAGAACTTCACGCCGGGCGTGATGGCGGCGTTGGGCTTGGCCTACGACGATCTCGTCGCTCACAACGACGGTCTCGTGTACTGCTCGATCACCGGGTTCGGTCCCGACGGGCCCTACCGCGATCGACCGTCGATGGATCTCGTGGTGCAGGCCATGTCCGGGCTGATGGCCAAGACGGGTTTCCCCGACGGACCTCCGACCAAGGTCGGAGCCACCATCGGCGACCAGCTCCCCGGGGTGTTCGCGGCGCTCGGAATCGTCGCCGCGCTCCGCCAGCGTGACCGCGATCCCTTGCGGCGAGGGCAGATCGTCGATGTGGCCATGTTCGACGCGCTCGTCGCTCTCGTGTGGGACGAGCCCGTCGACGACTACGAAGCCCAGGGTTTTCCGATGCGGGTGGGCAACGCCGACTCCCGCGGGGCACCGCTCGACGCGTACCCCACTGCCGACGGCTGGATCACCGTGGTCATCGTGAGCGACTCGCAATGGGACCGGATGGCGCGCCTGCTGGACCGGGCCGACCTGGCCGAGCGCTATCCCACGATCCGGCTGCGCGGCGAGGCCCGCGACGAGATCAACGGGGTGGTCGCCGACTGGTGCCGGTCGCGGTCGACGGTGGAGGTGGCAGCGGCCTTCGAACGCATCGAGATCCCGTCGGGCGTCGTTGCCGCGCCCTGGTCGGCCCCCCGTGATCCCCAGGTGGTGCACCGCGGCTCGCTCGAACGCCTCGGCCATCCCGATCTCACCGAGCGCTCGCCGTACCACGGCCCCGTGCTGCCGCTGCGCCTGTCACGCGCCGATGTCAGGGCCACCACCCCGGCCGAGCCCCTCGGCACCTCGACCGAAGCCGTGCTACGCGACATCGCCGGCTACACCGACGCCGAGATCGCCGAGCTCCGCCGCTCGGGTGCGCTCGGCTGACACACGGACGGCGCTCGGCGTTGCCACAGCGAGTCGCGACGCTGCGGCGGTGACGAGGTGGCGAACCTCGGGAGGCGCTTCGGCGATCTCGATGTCGAAGCTGGTGGCGACGACGACGATCATCGAGGCAAGCCATGCGATCGAATCTGCGTGAAGGTTCATGCGGGTGCGGCGAACGTCGATGGGCTCCGGTGAAGCGTCGAAACGGCGGCCCATCGTGGCGAGCTCTTCGAGCGTCGCGTCGACGTCGATGATCGCTCGGTGCTCGATGGCCATGGCCCGTATGCCGTCGGCCACGAACGCTGCTGCCGTCTCGGCGGGCAGCGGTCGTGGCTCGAATCGAGCCCCGGCGAGTGTGGGATGGTCGATCCGATCGACTCGGAACGTGCGCCAGCCGGCGCGGCGAACGTCCCAGGCAACGAGATACCAGCGCTTGCCGGCGGACACCAGCTGGTGCGGCTGCACGAGACGGTGCGATTCCTCGCCGTCTCGACGCTCGTAGGCGAACCGCACCTCCTCCCGATCGCGACAACCCTGGCTCAGCACCATGAGCGTGGAGGCTGCGACCGTTTCGACGGTCGGCGACGACGACATCACCTCCACGCTGTGCTGGAGCGCGTCGACTCGCCGTCGGAGGCGATCGGGGAGGATTCGATCCAGCTTGGCCATCAAGGCCACGGCTGTCTCCTCGATGCCTTCGATGGCCGTGACAGCTGCCGTGCGCAGCCCCAGGATCAAGGCGATCGCCTCGTTGTCATCCAGGAGCAGCGGGGGGACGTGCGCTCCGATAGCCAGCTTGTAGCCACCATCGACACCCGGTTCGGAGTCGACCGGGTAGCCGAGTTGGCGCAATCGGTCGATGTCGCGTCGCACCGTCCGATCGCTCACACCGAGGCGCTGAGCGAGCTGGGATCCCTTCCAGTGACGGTGGGTTTGGAGCATTGACAACAGCGCAAGGGTGCGTTCGGTGGGATCGCTCACGGTGTGCGTGGGTCGTCAGTCGTACGAGTTCACCATGCGGATGCTCAGGCCGAGCATCACGACCATGGTGACCGCAACGACGGCGAATCCCTTGGCGAGTGCAGCGCCGTCGAAGCCTTCGAGGATGAGCGAGCGGGCGGCTTCCATCACGTAGGTGACCGGGTTGATGGTCGCGGCGATCTCCATCGGCCGGGTGAGCTGATCGCGAGGCACGAAGTTGGGCGTGAGGAACAGCAGGGGGAAGAAGATCATGCTGGCGCCCTGGGTTGCCGCGGCGCTTCGGGTCTTGATCGCGATCAGCTGCATGAAACCGCTGAAGACCATCGCCCACAACGCAACCATCACGATCATGACGACGAAGCCGAGAATGCCGGACTCGACGTGGATGCCGAACAGGAGCGCCAGCAACACCATCACCGTGCCGACGACGGTGGTCTTGACGAACTCTGCGTAGAGACGTCCGAGAACCAGCGCCATGCGCGAGATCGGCGTGGCCCGGAGCTTGTCGAAGTAGCCCTCCTCGATCTCCTCGACCAGGTACAGCGCCGCGCCGCCGAACGACGCCGACAACAGCAGGGATGCGGGCAGCTGGAAGGCGCCGTAGTTCTGACCCTCGAGGAACGGCGTGCCTTCGGACGGGAAGATCCGCGCAGCTTGGCCGACGTTCACGACAAGGAAGAACAGCGGAATGAACATCGTGGGGAACAGCGAGTCGGGGGTCCGAATCGCTTCTCGGATGGCCCGCCCGCCGAGCACCAGCGAATCACGGATGGCTCCTGAAGGGCCGCGACGTCCACCGGGGAGCGATCGGTGTCGGGACGGGGTCAGCGTGGTCATGTCAGATCTCCTTCACTTCGCCCGCCACCCGGCTGCGGGTGCGGCCGGTGGCGTCGAGGAACACGTCGTCGAGGGTCGGGTCGGCGTCGAGACCCAGCCGATCCCGCAGCTCCTGCTTCAACGCGGCCGGTGTGCCTTCTCGAATGATGCGACCCTCGTCGATGATGGCCAAGCGGTTGCAGAGCTGATCGGCCTCTTCGAGATACTGGGTGGTCAAGAACACGGTGGTGCCCAGCTCGTTGATCCGCCGTACCTCTTCCCACACCGTGATACGACTGGCCGGGTCGAGACCCGTCGTCGGTTCATCGAGGAAGAGCACCTCGGGTTCGTGCACCAACGCCGACGCCAGGTCCAAACGGCGTTTCATCCCGCCCGAGTATCCCTTCACCCGCCGATCGGCAGCGTCGAGCAGATCGACGAGCTCGAGCAGTTCCTGAGCCCGCTTCGACGCCTCCGGCACGGACATGCCGAACAGGCGGGCCTGCAACGTCAAGATCTCGCGCCCGGTTTGGCGCGGGTCGAGACCGGCCTCCTGGAGCGCAACGCCGATCTTGCGGCGGGCACCGTGCGGATCTGCAGCCACGTCGACCCCGCCGACATGGGCCTCGCCCCCACCCAACGTCATCAACGTGGTCAACATCCGAACCGTCGTCGACTTGCCCGCACCGTTCGGACCGAGGAACCCGAACACCTCCCCCGACGCAACGTCGAGGTCGACACCGCGTACCGCTTCGACCTCCTCGTCGCCGCTGCGGAAGGTCTTCCTCAAGCCCACGGCCGTGATGGCGCTCATCGTGGGTGCCTGATCGTCGTCGTGGGTGGACGGGGTGGACGGTCGGTCATGGCTCTGGTTCCTCTGTTCGCTGTGGAGGTCGCGCCTACGGTCCGTGGCGTGCGCTCCGGGCCGTCGGACGCTCTCCGACGATGCCACACTATGCGGACAGATCTTGTCCGCATGGTGTCAATTTCCCGAAGGTTCACCTCGCGCGATGGTCGATCGACGATCGCCGTTGTCTGCGAGCACGGCCGGCGTACGCCTGAACCAGGGCGAGCAGATCGAACCGGTTGTCTGGCACGATGGGCGTCGAACAGCGCCATGGCCCATTGGCGGGTTTCGAAGGAAGGTAGCCAATGGCCACGATCGTGATGGTGGGCGGGGGCATCGTCGGCAATGTCACGGCGATGATGCTGGCCCGTGACGGGCATGCGGTGACCGTGCTGGAGCGCGACCCGCAGCCCCCGACGCCGAGCGGCTCGGCCTGGACCGAATGGGAACGCCGGGGCGTCAACCAGTTCCGTCAGATCCACTACTTTCTCCCGCGCTTTCGCGAGATCGCGGAGCAGGAGCTGCCCGACCTCGTTCCGGCGATGCTCGACGCGGGCGCCGTTCAGTGGAACGTGCTCGAACACATTCCCGCAGCAGTCACCGGTGGACCTCGGCCGGGTGACGATCGCTACACGGTCGTCACGGGTCGGCGGCCCGTGATCGAGTCGGTGGTCGCCGCCTTGACCGCAGCCACCGATGGGGTGACCGTACGTCGGGGTGTGGGAGTGAAGGGTCTCATGTCGAGCGCCGGGCCCGACGGGCTGACGCACGTGACCGGCGTGGTGACCGAGGTAGGAGACGAGATCAGCGCCGATCTCGTCGTCGACTCCGGCGGTCGTCGTACCGCGGTACCTGCGTGGCTTCGCGCCATGGGCTCGCCCGGTCCCGCGGAGGATGTTGCCGACTCCGGATTCGTCTACTACGGCCGCCACTACCGCTCGGCCGACGGCACGATCCCGCCGCCCTTCGGTGGAAATCTTCAGCCGTACGGCTCGATCTCGCTCTTGACCCTGCCGGCCGACAACGGTACCTGGGGCCTCGGCATCATCACCTGCGCCCGCGACGCGGCGCTGCGGGCCTTGAGCGACAACGAGGTCTGGGAGAGGGTGTGGCGCTCGTTTCCCCTCGTGGCCCACTGGATCGACGCCGAGCCCATCACCGATGTCGCGGTCATGGCCAAGATCGAAGACCGCGAGCGCTCGTACGTCGTCGACGGAGCGCCGGTGGTCACCGGGCTCGTGCCGCTCGCCGACGCCTGGGCGTGCACGAACCCGTCACTCGGGCGCGGCATCTCGATCGGGTCCATGCACGGCGTGGTGTTGCGCGACGCCCTCAGGAACGTCTCCTCCGACGACAAACGTGCCAACATGTTGCGTTGGCACGAGCTCACCGAAACCAGGGTGCAGCCGTACGTGACCGACACGCTGGCCTTCGACCGGCACCGGCTGGCCCAGGCCCAGGGGTGCATCGACGGTCGACCCTACGAGACCGACGATCCCGGTTGGATGCTCGGGAGCGCTCTGGCAACGGCCGCCCCCAAGGATCCCGACCTGTTGCGGGCGTTCCTCGAGGTCATGGCGGTGTTGGAGCGGGGCGTGAACGTGCTCGGCCGCCCCGGCGTCGCGGCTCGGGCCATCGAGCTGGCCGACGATGCACCGCTACCCGGCCCCGACCGGTCTGGACTGCTCGCCCTGGTAGGGGCCCGATGACCGGGTACCCGGGCTGAAGCATCGCCATCCACCGACCGGGCATCTGGAGCACCGGCGATCCGCATCTGCTCGAGCCCCAGATGACCGGCTCGGTCGCGCAGCTCGCCGGATCATGGCGCTACGAGCGTCTGGAGAACGCCGGCCACTGGTTGCAGCTCGACGCCCCCGAGGCCGTCACCCGGTTGCTGCTCGATTTCCTGCCCCGCTGACGGGCTGACGGGCTGACGGGCTGACGGCCGACGGGTCACGCCGGGGAGCGCGGCTCTCGCCGGGGAACGAGCCGAATCGGGAGACGGTCGAAGCCGCGGTGGGGGATCCCCGGGGTCCGCTTGGCCTCACCGGCCAAGGTGAGGGCCTCGTAGCGTTCGGCGAGGAGCTCGAGGGTGACCGTCGCTTCGAGCCGGGCCAGGGCTGCGCCGAGGCAGAAGTGGATGCCGTGGCCAAACGCCAGGTGCGCGGAGGGTCGGTCGGTGACGAAGTCGTGGGGTTCGGGAAACACCGCCGGATCACGGTTTGCCGCGCCCACGCCGAGCATCACGAACGAGCCGGCCGGGATGGTGACACCATCGGCCGGGTACTCGACGTCGACGGTCGCGCGCCGGGCCGGGACCTGCACGGGGCTGTCGATGCGCAGCGACTCCTCGATCAGCGCGGCCCGTCTCGCCCGGTCACCGTCAGTCGCGGCGCCCCCGTCGGCGCCATGGCCGTGGAGCGCGTCACCGCGGTCGAGCTCGCTGCGGTCGATGGCGTCGAGCAATGCGGTGGCCGTGACCGTGATGGCCGGCTCGAGCGCCGCGACACGACTCGGCGTGAAGGCCTTGGCCACCAGGCGCCGGAGCTGGGTGTGACGAGGCGGATCGTCGAACACCAAGGGGGAGTTGGCGAACACGGGACTGTCGGGCCGCCTGATGTCGGACGAGAACCGGTCGGTGTCCACGAAGGCGGCATTCACGTCGTCGTGGCGCATGAGCAGCCAGCGTCCCTCGGCGATCTCGACGGGGCCTCCATCGCGCAGCCGGTCGTACGTGCCGAAGGGGTCGAGGCGAGCTTCGCTCGAGCTCCAGGGTCGCGGTGTCGGAGTGGTCGCCACCGTCACAGGTTGCCGCGTGCCCCGTCAGGCCGCGTCGGACGCCGGGCGGATGCGGTAGCGGACCGGCAGCGTCTTGAGGCCCACCACGAAACTCGACGCGGTCTGGGTCGAGGGAGCCGTGTATTCGAGCAATTCGACCCGGGCCCCGAGCTCGGCCACCAGCGCGTGCATGCTGGCCCGAGCGAGATGGGCGCCCAGGCAGAAGTGCTCTGCCCAGCCGAAGCCCAAGTGCCGGTTGGGATGACGGGCGACGTCGAACGCGCCCGGGTCGGAAAACACATCCTCGTCGCGGTTGGCCGAGGCGTAGAACAGCACCAGCCGGTCGCCCTCCTTGATGCTCTGACCCGCCACCTCGGTGTCGCACAGGGCCGTGCGCTTCATGTAGTTCACGGGCGTCGTGAAGCGCACGATCTCCTCGACGGCCGGCCGGGTGAGCTCGGGGTTGGCGGCCAACCGGCCGAGCTGCTCGGGATGGTCGACGAACGCCGCGAGGGCCCCCGAAAGGGCGTTACGGGTCGTGTCGTGACCGGCGCTGAAGACGATGAGGTAGTACCCGAAGGTCTCCAAGGGCCCCATGGGTTCGCCGCCGGGGAGCATGGCGTTGGCGAGCAGCGAAGCGAGGTCTTGGCGGGGATGGGCTCGCCGGTCGTTGATGATCCGATCGAAGAGCATGTAGAATTCCATGCCCAACTCCTCCATCGCGGTGGTGCGGTCTTCCCCTTGGCGCTGGATGTCGGGGTCGTCGCCCGCGAAGAGTTGCTGGGTCAGCTCGAGTACTCGCTCCTCGTCGTTGCGATCGATGCCGAGAATGGTGGCCAGCACCCGCAGCGGATGGCGCTGCGCGATCCGATCGATGAAGTCGCACTCCCCCTCCTCGCCCAACGAGTCGACCAGCGTCCGGGCGCTGGTGGCCACGATCTCGTCGAGCTCGCCGATCCCCTTCGGCGTGAAGAACCCGCTCGCCAGTTTTCGGTACAAGCGATGATCGGGCGGGTCCATCTCGATGATCGTGCGCATGTCGCGCAAGGGGTTGTTGCCGCTCTCCATGGCTGCGGCCTGCTCGTCGTTGAGGAGCACGATGCCGCCGGCGTTCGAGAACACGTCGGGTCGGCCGGCGATCTCCATGATGTCGTGGTGACGGGTGACGGCCCAGAACGGCTCGAAACCCGGCGGCTCGCTCCAATGGACGGGATCGTCGCGCCGGAGCTCGGCCCAGGCGGCGTGCGGCGGGCCCGATTGTCCGTACCGCTTGGGGGAGATGAGGTCAAGGGCATCGACGGTCATGGGCGAGAGTGTGCCAGGAGGACGCCCTCCCACCCAGCACCTGTCGCTGAACCGCACCGATTCCCCGTGAGCGACAGGTGCTGGAGGGCCCTTGGGCAGGCCGGCCGTCACGCCATGAGCTCGGCCGCCCGTTCACCGATGGCGATGGCGGTGAGGTTGGTGGTGGCCCGGGGGATCGAGGGCACGATCGACAGGTCGGCGACCCGGAGCCCGTCGACACCGTGCACCTGCAGGAGATGGTCGACGACGGCTCCGCCAGTCGAGTCCGGGCCCATCGCGCACGTTCCCGCCGGGTGGTACCAGGGCGCGCAGATGGACTGCACGTAGGCGCCGAGCGCGTCGTCGCTGTCCCATGCGTCGGGTGCGAGCAGCGCGAAGCCGCTCACCCGATCTCGCATGGGCGCCGACTCGGCGATCTCTCGCAAGAGGCGCAGCCCGGAGACGAGGCGGCGCACGTCGTCGGGATCGCCGCACAGGTTCAGGTCGATGACGGGAGCGGCGTCTGCCTCGGCGCTCGTCAAGGTGACCGAGCCTCGAGCGGCCGGGAGGAACACACCACACGTGAGGGCGAAGATCACATCGACGCCAACGAGGTCCCGGAAATCGGGGGTCCCCCGCAGGTCCCAGTGGCTCATCATTCCCAGGAGCAGGTCGTTGCGATGCGGGCTCCCCGGCGCAGTCGTGCGGGCGCCGAGCTGGAACTGCACCTCCGACAGGTTGAACGCCCCCTCGGCCGGGATCACGAACAAGAACGCGCCCGGATGCTCGGCCAGGTTCGCACCGACCCCGGGGAGGTCGACCGCGACCGTGATCCCCAACCGGGCCAAGGCATCGGCGGGCCCGATCCCCGTTCGCCACAGGAGGGCGGGGCTCTGGATGGCTCCCGCGCTCACGACCACCTCGCCGCCCTCGTAGCGCACGCGCCCCCCACCGACGACGGCCTCCACCGCCACGGCGCGCCCCGAACGCACCACGACCCGATCGACGAGCGCCTCCCCCAGCACCGTGAGGTTGGCTCGCCCGGCTGCGGGGCGCAGGTAACCCAGGTTCGTCGACACTCGGAGCCCGTCGCGGCGGTTCATGGGGAAGGGTCCCACCCCGCTCGACACGCCGTCGTTGAGGTCGGCGATCGAGGCCAGCCCGGCGGCCACGCACCCGTCGTGGAACGCCTGCTGCTGGGCCGTGTACTCGGCTGGCGAATAGCGGAGGACGGGGATCGGCCCGCCGGTGCCGTGGACCGGCGACGGTCCGAGGGGATCGTCCTCGAGTCGCTTGAGGCAGGGGAGCAGGTCGTTCCATGCCCAGCCTGGGTTCCCGGCCGCAGCCCATGAGTCGAGATCGTCGGGGAGCGGCCGCAATGCCAAGGCGGCATTGACTGCGGAGCCGCCACCGAGGGCCCGACCCTGCGGGTAGTCGATGATCCGCCCTGGCGTGGCCTGGGCCTGAAGACCCCAGTCGCTCGGGGTTTGGGCGAAGGTCACGTTCGAGAGCAGGTCGGCCGCCGGGTCGCGCTGGGCCGGCCCGGCCTCGAGCAGCAGCACCCGCCGGGTGGAGTCCTCCGAGAGTCGCGCGGCGATGGTGGCCCCAGCGGCGCCGGCCCCCACCACGATCACGTCGAACCGCTCGCTCATGACACCTCCCAATCAACCGTGTGTTCGAGCACGACGTTGCACCAGGCGTCGACCATTGCGCTCCACCCGGCGGGGACCACGATGGTGGTGTCAGGGCCGTCGAAGAGGGCCGGGCCCACCAGGTGATCGCCGGCCCGCAGCTCCCGCCACGCGAAGACGGGGACGGGCGCCAGGACGGCCCGCTCGGCCAGGTACGCCAAGCGTGTACCGGCCGGGACCGCCAGGTCGCCGGGGGCGGGCTCAAGGCGCGCTGCGACGATGCCGGCGCCGGGACGGGTGACCCGGACGCCGAAGGTGACCAGCTCAGCCGGGAGGTCGAGGTCGATGCCGTACGCCTGTTGGTAGCCAGCACGAAAGCGCGTGATGACCTCCTCGACGGTGCGCGAGTTCACGGGTCCGTCGGGGAAGTCCACGGGGAGCTGGTGGGCCTGGCCCACGAACCGCATCTCGACCGTGCGGGCGAGCACGACCCCGTCGCCAGTGCCCGCGCCGCCGAGGCCGAGGTCGAAGCGGCCTCGGTCCTCGAGCGCGGCCAACAGCGCTGCGACGGCATCGGGACGGGCACGGGCGTCGTCGGCCGTCATCACCCGGGTCTGCACGTGCACCACGCTCGGCTCGGACGCCACCAGGCCCACCGCAGCGGCGACCCCGGCCGCACACGGCACGACGACACGCCCGATGCCGAACGTGTCGGCCAGACGGGCGACGTGCATCGGGCCGGCCCCGCCGAAGCCGATCATCGTGAAATCGCGAGGGTCGATGCCGCGCTGCACCGTGACCACCCGGATCGCCGCGGCCATGGTGGCGTTGACGATCTCGTGCACCGCCCATGCCGCAGCGACCACGTCGAGCCCCAGCGGACGGGCCACCATCGAGTCGATCGCAGCCGCGGCTGCGTCCACCGAAAGCCTCACGCCGTCGGAGATCTCCGGAGCCAGGAACCCCAGCACCAGGTTGGCGTCGGTGACCGTCGGATCGCTACCGCCGAGTCCGTAGCAGGCCGGCCCGGGAACAGCTCCGGCCGAACGGGGACCCACGTTCAGGGCACCGACCCCGTCGAGCCAGGCGATGCTCCCTCCGCCTGCACCCACCTCGGCCAGGTCGACGGTGGGTACCTTCAGCGGGAAGCCCGTTCCGGCACGGCGATGCCCGTAGCTTCCCGATCCGCCGACCTGGAAGTCATGCGTGATGGCGGGACGACCGCCGCGCACGATGCCGGCCTTGGCCGTCGTGCCGCCCATGTCGAACGAGAGCAGGTCGGTGGCGCCCGTCAGCCGACCGACGAAGGTTGCGGCCATGATGCCGGCAGCTCCTCCCGACTCGAGCGTGGCAACCGGGCGGGACGCCGCAACCGACGCGCTCATCACGCCGCCGGCCGAGTCGATCACCTCCACCGGGCACGTGATCCCCAACTCCCGCAAGGTCTCCGACAATCCGTTGAGGTAGGCGGACATCACGGGGGCCACGTAGGCCGACAGCACCGTGGTCATGGCCCGCTCGAACTCGCGCAGCTCGGGCCAGATCTCGCTCGACACCGCCACCGTGACCGACGAGGGCAGGACGGCACGGAGGGCCGCAGCCACGGCGTGCTCGTGCGTGGCGTTGGCGTAGGAGTTCAACAGGCACACGGCAACGGCCTCGGGCCTGGCCGCGGCCACGAGCGCAGCGACACGGGCCGCTTCCGCTGCGGTCAAGGGCCGCAGGGCCGAGCCGTCGGCCCGAACGCGCTCGAGGACCTCGAACGTGAGCTGGTGCTCGACGGGCGGCACAGGCTTCTCGAAGAACAGGTCGTAGCGCTCGCCGTCGACGCGCGCTTCGCGCCCGAGCCGCAGCATGTCGCCGAAGCCAGCCGTGGTGACGAACGCCACCCGGGCGCCGTGGCGTTGCAGGATGACGTTCGTGGCCAGGGTCGTGCCGTGCACGAAACGGGTGACGGCCGACGGCTCCGACCCGCCGCCGGCCAGCGCGGCCATCACCCCCGAACGCAGGCCCCGGCGGGGATCGTCGGGCGTCGTCAGCACCTTGTGGACGTGCATCGGCGCCTCGGGCGAGGCCACCACGATGTCGGTGAACGTGCCCCCGATGTCGACCCCCACGACCACATCGGGCGCCACACGGGCCGCGTCACAGGCCGCCACACCGGCCGCCGGACCTCGCCGGGCTTCACCGTGGCCGAGAGCGGGGCCGGTCACCGTTGGTACTCCTGGCGGGCCGCTTCGGCGCTCACGCGGCCCGAGCGCACGTCGGCGTCGAGTGCGTCACGATCGCGCTCGGCCGGATCACCCAGGCCGCCACCACCGCTGGTGCGCACGACGAAGCGGTCGCCTGAGGCCAGGGGGACGCCCACGGCCTTCACGGGGAGGGTCTCGACGGTGCCGTCCGCTCGATGCACCTCCCACGCACCGGAGGCCCCGGGCCGTCCACCGTCGCGTCCGGGCGGGGGGACGGCCATCCGATCGCCGCGCACGGTGACCGTCGCCGGACCGTCGAGCGCGATCACGATCTCGACACCCAGGCCGCCCCGGAAACGACCCGCTCCCCCCGAGTCGACGACGAGGGCCATCCGCTCGACGACGAACGGGAACTGAGCCTCGAGCGGCTCGACCTGAGACAGGCCGGCGCGGCCGCCGAGCGTGAACGCCCCGGTGGCATCGGGCCCGTCGATCCCGGAGCGCCCGCCCAGGCCGCCGAAGTCGAACCCCATGTGCATCCAGGGACTGGGCGCGCCATCCACGACGGACATCCCCGGACGATCGGGGCGGATGCCAGCCAGCGACCACAGGTGGACGATCCCGCTCCCGGCAACGGACCGGCCGGGGAGTGCGCTCGACAGCGCCTCGATGATCGCCTCGATGACGGCCGTCACGACCACGATGCGGCCACCGCACGCCGCGGGCCGCTCCGGGTTCACCAGGCTGCCCGCCGGCATGACGATCGTCACCGGGGCGAAACAGCCCTCGTTCATCGGCAGATCGGGATCGACGAAGCACCGGAGGGCGAAGATCACCCCCGAGGCCGTCTGCGAGAACGAGGAGTTGATCGACCCCCGTGCTTGTGGTCCGGTACCCCCGAGGTCGACAACGACCCCACCGGTCCCGTGGGGCCCGTCGAGCGCAACCCGCACCCGAACGTCATGGGTGCGTCCGGCTTCGACACCGTCACCGTCGATCAGGAACCCACCGAGGTACTCGCCGGGCGGCAGGGTCCGTAGACCCTGACGGACCAGGGCTTCGGTGTCGCCGAGCCAGCGGTCGATCTCGGCCGTCAGCACGGCAACGCCGTACCGGGCCATGAGCTCCTCGACCCGCCGGGTCAGGACGTGGCTCCCGGCCACCAGGGCCCGCACGTCTCCCACGACCTTGTCGGGCGTGCGGCTGTTGGCCTCGATGATCTTCCAGACGGCCCGCACCTCCCGCCCGGCCTCGAACAGGGCCACGGGCGGCAGCATCAGGCCCTCGGCGAACGTGTCGGTGGCCGTGGCCGCGACTCCGCCGGCAGCCACCCCGCCCACGTCGGCCACGTGGATCAGCGTGCCCGCGAACCACAGCACCTCCCGAGCGACATCGACAGCGACATCGACGCTGGAGGCCCCATCGGGTCCGGGCGCGAACACCGGCCGGAAGATCACGAGGTCGTTGGCGTGGATGCCGCCGCGGAACTGGTCGTTCATCACGTACACGTCGCCCGGCGCCATGTCTCGCACGGGCACGTCCTCGAGCAACGCCGGCAGGCAGGCCCGCAGCGAGGCCGCATGCATGATCGTCGTGCCCTGGGACTGCGCGACGAGACGACCGTCGGCGCCGAGCAGCGCAGCCGCGGCGTCGGCGCCCTCCTGGATGAACGACGAGTACGCCGCCTTCACGACGACGATCCCGGCCTCGGCCGCAGCCACCGTGAGCGCCGAACGGATCACCTGGGTGGTCACCGGGTCGGCGCCGGTGGCCGTGCGCCCACGGGCTGAGTCGCTCACGAGGACACCGTCCGAGCACGGCGGATGGCATCCCACTCCCGTTGGGTACCCCGGACGAGCCGGCGGTCCTCCCGTTGCAGCACCCGCGTCCCCATCACATTCCCATCTCGAGCGTTGTCACGAACGCGGTCACGAGCGCTGTCACGAACCGATCACCGACGGCGGACGCTATCGGGAGCCCCGCGGCCGTGCCCGGGGGGACATCCCCCTCGAGCCCGGGAACGGTTGCGGCGCATCCCCGATGCCGCCAACTCGCTGGCGTCGTACAACGACCACGTCATAGAAACCCGCAGCCCGAGGAGGTGCTGACGATGTTCTCGAACACCCGCCACCACGAAGCGTCAACCGAAGTGTTCCCCACCCTCGTCGACCGCCTCTGGGCAGCCACGTCGACCGATGGGCTCGTGTCCCGAGACCGTTGCGTCGACGATTTCCTCGACCTGTACGGCGCCACCGCCACCCTGGCCGTCCGCCGTGAGATCGAGCTCTTCATCGGTCGGATCTCGGCCCGCTCGCTGATCTCCACCCTCGAGATCCGTGACGTCCTCGCCGAGATCTGCGCCGCCGCCGGGGTCGAGAGTGCTTTCGAGCACCTCGTCCTGTTCACCACCGATCCGTCCGCCCGGGCCGACCACGCCGGCCGCCAGGCGGCGTGACGTGGATCACGTCCCCGGCAGTCACCAGCGCCAGGCCCGAACCTCTGCCCTCACGGTCGTGGGCCTGGCGCTGGCGGTCGGCCTGATCTCAGCGTGCAGCCCCGACGTCACCGTGGTGATCGCTCCCACCACGACCGTCACCACGAGCTCCTCCACGGACGCCTCCGAGACCCCGCTCCCGCCGAGCTCCTCCGGGCCCGAGACGGTCGACAGCAGCGGAGCGCCCCTCGAATCGACCACACCCCCGTCGACACCGGCGGCCGCCACCACGACGGGCGTCCTCGAACCTGGGGCGACCGCCGCCCCGACCGCCGCACCGGGCCCGCCGACCACCATCGTCGGCTCCGGTGTCCTCGTCGATCGGCCCTTCCCGCTCGACGGGTTCCAGGCCATCTCGGCGGCGAACGGCTTTCGCGTCGTCGTCACCGTCGCCGACACGTTCTCGGTGATCGTGACCGCCGACGACAATGCGCTCGATCGGCTCGACATCCGGGTCGATGGCGGAACGCTCGTTCTCGGTGTGCTTCCCCAGACCTCGCTCGAGGACGTCTCACTCGCGGCAACGGTCACCGTCCCGGCGCTCGACGGGCTCAGCGCCTCGGGTGGATCGATCGTGACCGCCGCTGGCGGCTGCGCCAACCTCGAGATCTCGCTTGCGGGTGGTTCCGAGCTCGACGCCGTCGCACTCGCCTGCCGGGCCGTCGATGCCGACCTGGCCGGAGGCAGCCGGGCCGACGTGACTGCGTCCGACGCCGTGAGCGCCGATCTCTCCGGCGGCTCCGAGCTCACGTACGGCGGCGGCGCTTCGGCCCTGTCGCTGAGCACCTCGGGCGGTAGCTCGGCCCGCTCACGATGAGACGGGGACGCTCCGGTGACCTGAGCGACGAACCGACCCACCCTCGAGAACACTCAAGCGGACTCACCCCGGTGACGTCAGCTCCTCGAGGCGACTCAGCCAGGGATGCGATGGCGTCGAGTGCGCAATGGCCGCCGTCAGCCATTCACGGCTCTCCGTGTCGAGGAGAGGCGCGGCGGCTTCGAAGTCGGGGATGTCCTTGTCCCGGAGATAGCGACTTTTGTACAAGAGCGCGATCTCGGGCGGGCTGTAGGGAATCCCGGCGAGATCGTCAGACATCCAGGGCATCCTGACGGAACGGTCGTAGCGGTACACCCACTCGTCACCTTCGAGCTTCGTCGCCAGCCACTCCACGGCCCAGGGCTCACCCGGACCGCGCCGGCTGACGAAACGGCGGACGTCAGGCGGAGGTTTGCGATAGCGCCACCGGATCCACGCGCCGTTGTCGACGTAGAAGTGCTCCCACGTCGGCATGGCGTTCAAGATCAGCTGCGCGTCGTCGGACGCGATCTCGATGTCGAGATCGTGAGGCGCGCGCACGTACCCGATCTGAGCGTTGACGCAGAACATCCCGCTGACGCGCCACCGGATCCCCGAGCCCTCGAGATGCCGCTTCAGCTCGTTGAGGGGGAGCGGCGCGTGATTCTCCCGGTCGACGAAACGACGCCGACGGAGCGCGGCGCGACGTACCCGTCGGACGTTGTAGAGGAACGCCGACCGCTCGATGGGTCCGGGCCCCGCCATCGGGTGGGTCGGCGGAACGGCGAGGTCGGAGGCTCGTTGGAGGAGCTGCTGGAGGTTGCGCACACCGGGGCATCGGCCCTCGGGCTCGGTCACCTGAGGCTCGTCGTGGCAGCTTTTTGCCCGTTCCATGGCATCCGTCACGGTCCGTCCGCATTGGGACGGCGACCGTCGCCGATGTCACTGGATCGTGTAGCCGCCGTCGATGGGAACGGCTGCTCCCGACATGAACGATGCGGCGGGGGACGCCAGCCAGATCACCAGCTCGGCGATCTCGTCGGGCTCGGCGATGCGTCCGATCGGGTGCAAGGCGACCACTTGGGCCTCGTTCTCGGCGAGGTGGTCGGGCCCGGCCGAGCCCAGCCAGTCGTTGACCATCTTGGTACGGGCCGTGCCCGGACAGATGGCGTTGATACGTATTCCCTGCGCCCCGTATTCGAGCGCGGCGGTGCGCGTGAGACCGATGACGCCGTGCTTGGCGGCCACGTAGGCGCACATACCCGGGAAGCCGATGAGCCCTGCGCCCGACGACGTGTTCACGATCGCTCCACCGTCGCCATGGGCCAAGATCGCAGGGATCTGATACTTCATCCCGTAGAAGACCCCGCTCAGCATGACGCCGATCCCCCGCTCCCAGTCGTCGATCGGATAGTCGGGGATGGGCTGGCCGGCGCCCACGATGCCGGCGTTGTTGTGGGCGATGTCGAGGCGGCCAAACTCCTCCACCGTGCGCCGGACGAGCTCGTCGACGGCCTCCGGTCGCGAGACGTCGGTGTGGACGAACATCGCCGTGCCGCCCTCGGCGGTGATCGCCTCCACCGAAGCGGCCCCACCGGCGTCATCGACGTCGGCGCACACCACTCGGGCTCCGTGGCGCGCGAGCATCGCGGCCGACGCCCGTCCGATCCCGTTGGCCGCACCGGTCACCATCGCCACCCGCCCGTCGAACAGCGCCATGCGAGCTCCATCTTCCCACCGCGTCGTTCGCGGCCCTGTGGCTCGGAGCCTACGGAACGGGCCCACGAATGTGGAGCCATGGTGGCGCGACCGTGACGCCGTGACGCCGTGACGGCTGCCGATCTAGGCTCGCCTGACCACCCGTCCACACCGAGCGGGGTGACATGACGTTCGGCTCAACCACCGCACCCGTTCCCCCACTGCTGCGGCGGGTATCGAACGACGAAGTCGGGCCGCTGCCCCATGGACCCGCCGACCTCGTCGCCTTGGCCCGCCTGGCCCACGAGCTCCCCGACCGGGCTCGGCGGGTTGGACAGGGTATCCAGGCCTACACCGAGCAGCGACGAGCGACGGCCGCGACGCTCCGAGCGATCGACGCGACCCACGGGGGCGGCTTCTACCCCTTGAGCGAGGACACGACGCTCGATGCCGACGCCGCCGACGCCGCGTTCGCCGGGCGGACCCCGGTGATCGACGTTCAGACCCATCTCGTCGACCCTCAGCGCTTCACGGGCGCCCGTCAGGAGGCGCTGGCGGGCTTCTTGCGCATGGTCGATCCCGAGCGCTGGCCGGGATCCATCGACGGTCACGAGATCGACGCCGCCGCCTGGGCTGCGCTCGTGTTCGGCTCGAGCGAGACGGCGATCGCGCTGCTCACGTCGACCCCCGGACCCCATGACGACAACGTGCTCACGAACCGCCAGATCGCCGCCGCACGCGACCTCGTCGAACGCTACGCAGGCAGCGGACGGGTCCTCACCCACACGATCGTGCACCCCAACCTGGGCCGCCACGAGATCGACGCCATCGACGACCTGCGCCAGGCGCTGCGACCCTCGGCGTGGAAGGTGTACACGCTGTTCGGCCCTCCGACGTCGAGCTCGCCCGACGGGGGCTGGTTCCTCGACGACGACATCGGGATGGCGTTCCTCGACCGAGTGAACCAGGTCGGCCCGAGGATCGTCTGTGCGCACAAGGGTCTGGGCGGGCCCATCCCTTCGGCGTCGGTACGGGCGGCCTCCCCCCGAGACATCGGCCCGGCCGCCGCCGCCTTCCCAGGGATCGACTTCGTCGTCTACCACTCGGGCTACGAGCGCGACCCCGACGGCACCGAAGGCGCCTACGACCCGCATGCTCCCGCCGACGGGCTCACGGGCGTCGACCGATTGGTGCGCTCGGTGGCGAACGCCGGTCTGGGTCCCGGAGCCAACGTGTACGCCGAGCTCGGCAGCACGTGGTTTCTGATGCTGCGCCGACCCCGGGAGGCGGCGCACGTTCTCGGCAAGCTGCTCGTGGCTCTTGGACCCGAGCGCATCCTCTGGGGCACCGACAGCATCTGGTACGGCTCACCCCAACCGTTGATCGACGCCTTTCGCGCCTTCGAGATCCCCGAGGCCATGCAGGAGCGGTACGGCTACCCCGCGCTCACGACGGCTGTCAAGGAACGGATCCTCGGCGGCACCGCCCAGGCCCTGTACGCGATCTCCGACGAGCACCTCACCCGGGCCGTCGACGATCGGGATCGCACCTGGACGCTCGACGCGGCCTCGGCGCTACGCGACGCCGTCACCACCGCCAGCTGAGCGGGGAGTTGGCCCGGCCCGACGACCGGCTCGGGGACTCGTACCACCACCTCCGGGTCCCCCAGTCGGGGGACCTGGAGGTCGGCCGCGGGTCTGACGACGAACGGGAGCAGTGTCGGTACCGTCGTCGGCATGACCGTCACCGAACCCGTTCCCATGATCGCCGCGAGCCCGGCCCGGCGTTCACTCCGGATCCGGCGATGGATCAACGCGAGCATCGTCGGGGCCCTGGCCGTGGGGACCGTGAGCATCGACCGGTCGGGGCTGACGCTCGTCCCGGTGCTGTTCCTTCTCGTCGTCCCCTTCGAGAAGCTCGTCCCCCGGCACCGGCAACGACTTCGCCGGCCCGGTCTCGGCACCGACATCGTGTATGCGTTGACCCAGCCACTGCTCGGGGTGATCTCGATCACTGCCGTGTTCGCTGTGGGACTGCTGAGCCTGGCCTGGGTCCCCGGGCTGCTCGTGCGCCCGTTGGTGATGCTGCTGCCTGCGCCGGTTCGGACCGTGGTCGGCCTGGCCCTGTTCGATCTGATCATCTACTGGGCGCACCGCCTGAGCCACGACGTCGCGTTTCTGTGGCGCTTCCACCGCGTCCACCACTCAAGCGAGCGCATGGACTGGCTCAGCGGCATTCGCTCGCATCCCTTCGACGGGGCACTCCTCGCCCCGCCCGTCGCATTCCTCATCGGGGCGGGATTCAGCCCCGAGTTCACCGGGGTGCTGGCGATCGTGCAGATCGTGACCGGTCTCTTCCTCCATGCCAACGTGCGCTGGCGCTGGCGCTGGCTTCATCGGATCGTCATCACGCCTGAGTTTCACCACTGGCACCACGCCGACGAACCACCGGCGCACAGCACCAACCACGCGGTCTTCCTGCCCGTGTGGGACATCATCTTCGGGACCTACTACATGCCTCCCGACCGGCGTCCGTTGCGCTACGGACTGACGGATCCGCTTCGACCGGTTCCGTCGAGCTTCCTCGCCCAGCTGCGCGACCCCTTCCTCGGGTTGCGGGTCCCGTCGCTGCGTCACCCGGTGCGAGAGCTCAGCACAACGGCGACGACACTCCGCCGCGGTCTCGGGCAGGTCGCGGCGGTCAGACACCGCCGGAGATCACCCCTACGATTCGAGACCATGACCGGCTCCCGACGACACCGCTGGTGGCCGCCCGGACCCAGGTGGGTCGATCCCGCGGTGGTCGGCGCCCTCGTTGCTTTCGACCTGGTGGCCGCGGGCTACGTGCGCACGGGCGGCGAAGCGCAGTCGGCGTCGCTCTCGGTCGGCGTCGCCTTCCTGATCGTGCTGGGCGACTGCGCACTCTGGTTCCGCCGTTCCCGGCCGCTGCTCACCGTGGCCCTGATGCTCGCGGCGACGATCGTCGCCAGTGCGGCCGCCGATCCCGGTCTCTTCACCCAGCACATCGGCCTGCACGTGGCGCTGGTTTCTTTCGCTGTCGGTTCGTGGAGCCGGCACCGGCGATGGGCGACGGTGCTGCCGATCGCCGGTTGGGTCGTGGTTCTCATCACGGCGGTCGATGACGAAACCGACATCGTCCAGGTCGCCACCATCGGCTTGGTCCTGATCGCCCTCCCCTGGATGGCCGGCCTCGCGGCCCGGTCACGGAGGTTGTATCTCGAACAGGTCGAGCAGAGGCTCGAGTCCGTCGAACGCGAGCGCGACGAGCAGGCCCGGCGCGCCGTTCTCGACGAGCGCAACCACATCGCCCGCGAGCTGCACGACGTGGTCGCCCACCACGTGAGCCTCATCGGGGTTCAAGCCGGCGCGGCCCGCATGGCGCTCGACAGCCAACTCGAAGCGGTGCCCGGCGTCGTGCGCGACGCGCTGCGCGCCATCGAAGCCTCGAGTCGCGACGCCGTGGGCGAGATGCGCCAGCTCCTCGGAACACTTCGCGACGAGACTCCGCTGCCCGACGGAGCGATGGGATCGCTGGAACCCCAGCCCGGGCTGAGTCTGCTCCCCACCCTCCTCGCGGGGTTCAGACAGACTGGCCTGGCGATCAGTCTCGACCTGAGGGGCGATCCGATCGAGGAGCTGCCGCCGCTCCTCTCGGCCTGCTGCTACCGCCTGCTCGAGGAGAGCCTCACCAACGTCGTCCGTCACTCCGGCGCATCGTGGGTGTGGGTGGTGTTCGAGGCGAACGCCACGTCGGTTCGCATCGCCGTCCACGACCCCGGCCCGACCCGTGTCGATCGCCCCGGGAGCCGACGGGGGCTTGTCGGCATGGCCGAGAGGATCGCGCTGCTCGACGGACATCTGAGCCATGGGCCCACTGGCGACGGCGGCTTCACCGTGATGGCCGAGCTTCCGAGGCTCGACACACCGTGACCATCCGCGTCGTCATCGTCGACGACCAGGCCTTGATGCGTGCAGCGTTCCGCATGATCCTGAACGCCGCCGACATGGAGATCGTGGGCGAGGCCGGCGACGGCGGCGAGGCGCTCGCGGTCGTCGCACGGGAGCGACCAGACGTGGTGCTCATGGATGTGCGCATGCCCGGACGCGACGGGCTGGCCGCGACCGCCGAGCTCGTTGTGATCTGGCCCGAGGTCCGGGTGCTGGTGCTCACCACCTTCGATCTCGACGAGTACCTCTACGGGGCGCTGCGGGCCGGAGCGGTCGGGTTCCTGCTCAAGAACGCCACGCCCGAGGATGTGGTCCGGGCCGTGCGATCAGTGGCCGACGGCGACGCTGTGCTCGACCCCGCTGTCACCGGTCGCGTCCTGGCTCGCTTCGCAGGTCATGCCGGGCCCATCCCGTCGCGCACTGCCGTCAATCTGCTCACCGAGCGGGAGAAGGACGTGTTCTCCTTGCTGGTACAGGGTTTGAGCAATGCCGAGATCGCTCGGCAGCTCGGCATGGGCGAGGCCACGGCCAAGACGCACGTCTCGAGGCTGCTCGCCAAGCTCGGCGTGCGCGACCGGGTCCAAGCGGTCATCTACGCGTACGAGACGGGCTTCGCCCCGGCGGCCCGTCCCTCTCCCGGCTGAGCGTGGTCTGCTCCGCGCTGCTTCACGCCGCGCCGAGGACCTTCGGTGAGATGGTGGTCGGCTTTCGTTGGACGACCGAGCGGGCAGCGACGCGCCGTAGGCGATGGCGGCGAGGGTGACGGCGAAGCCGGTGAGCTGTTTCGGCGACAGTGACTGCTCGAGGACGACCCAGCCGAGCGTGGCGCCGGTGACGGGACCGGCCAGGCCCAGCAGGGGCGGCGCCGCTGCGGGAAGTCGACGGATCCCGTTGAACCAGACCACGAAGGCGAGCGCGGTGCCGATCACGCTCAGGTAGGCGAACCCGGCAACGTTGCGCCCGCTGAGTGACGGCGGTGGGCCTTCGACCATGAGTGCGAGTGGTACGAGGACCGCACCACCCATGAGCAGTTGCCAGCCCGTCGACGCCAGCCGGTTGGCCGGTGCCGGAAAGCGCTTGGTGAGCACCACCCCGACGGCGAACGACACGTTGGCGCCGATGGCGGCGAGCAGCCCGATGGCGTCGAGACCGGCACCCGGTCGGAGAACGACCAGACCGACACCGAGCGCGGCGACACATCCCACCGCGAGGTCGATCGCTCGGGGCCAGCGCCCGGAGAACAGCGACGTCAAAGCCGCGACCAGGAGCGGCTGCAGTCCTCCCACGGCAGCGGCCACACCCCCGGGGAGCCGGTACACCGCGACAACGAGCAACGGGAAGAAGATCCCAAAGTTGAACATCGCCAGCATCCCCGTCCGCCACCAGTCGGCCCCCCGGGGCCGCCAACGCGACACCAGCGCATCCAGGACCAGGAGCACGGCGGCCGCAGGCGCGACCCGGAACGCGGCCACGAGCAGCGGGCGATCATCGGGCAGCAGCTCGGTGATCGTGACGTAGGTGGTCCCCCAGCTGACGGGGGCGAGCACCGTTGCCGCGACCGTGAAGCCGGTCGATGTCGAGGTCGATGGCTGCGTCGAGTGTGCTTTCATGTTCATCATCTTAATATCGAGATACCGAATGGTCAACCACCTCTTCGGATGCTGGGTACAGTTCTGTCATGCCTCGCCACCAACCCGATGCTGTCGACCGGATCACGGGTCAATGGACGGCCGTCCGTCCCGATGTCGACGTGTCGCCGATGCACGTGATCGGACGTGTGTCGCGACTGGCGCGCCTCGTCGATCGGCGTCTGGCCGAGAACTTCGCCCACCACGGCATCGAGGCCTGGATGTTCGACGTCCTGGCCACGCTCCGCCGATCGGGCGAGCCTTACGAACTCGCCGCCGGCGATCTCGTGGGGCAGACGATGGTCACCACCGGCGCCATCACCAACCGCATCGACCGTCTCGAAGAGCGCGGCCTCGTCGAGCGCGCCAGCGCGAGCGACCGCCGCAAGGTCATCGTGCGCCTCACCAAGCCGGGGCTCGACCTCGTCGACGAAGCGATCACCACCCACATGGCGACCGAACGCGAGATCCTGGCCGCCCTCTCACCCCGCCAACACCACGACCTGGCCAACCTGTTGCGGGCCCTCTCGTTGAACCTCGGCGATCGCGCCGAGGAGCCGGGCCCTCCGTCGTAGGCCGTCGGCAGCGACCTGGTGCGCCCCATCGCCCACGTCGCCGGGTATCGGCTCCGGGAGACGAGCGCCCGGCCGCCTCAAGAACTTCCGCGAGACACGACACCGGTCTCGTAGGCGATCATCACGAGCTGGGCCCGATCGCGGGCGTCGAGCTTGGTGAGCAGGTGGCTCACGTGGGTCTTGGCCGTGGCGTGGCTCATGAAGAGGGTCTCGGCGATCTCGGCGTTGGAGAGGCCCCGAGCGATGGCGACGAGCACCTCGTGCTCGCGCTCGGTGAGCCCGGCGATCGGGGCTCGCGCCGCGGTGCCCGGCTCGGGGCGACGGCTGAATTCTTCGATGAGCCGACGCGTGATCTTCGGGGCCAGGAGCGCTTCGCCCGCGGCGATGACCCGTACCGCGGCCAGCAAATCGTCGGGGAGCGTGTCCTTGAGCAGGAAGCCGCTGGCCCCGGCCCGCAGGGCTGCGTACACGTATTCGTCAAGGTCGAATGTCGTGAGGATCAGCACCCGGGTGGTCGCCAGCACGGGGTCGGCGGTGATGATGCGGGTGGCTTCGAGGCCGTCCATCTCGGGCATGCGGACATCCATGAGCACCACGTCGGGGCGCTGGGCCCGGGCGATGGCAACGGCTTCCACACCGTTGGCAGCCTCCCCGACGACTTCGAGGTCGAGCGCCGATCGCAACAACACGCAGAAGCCGCTGCGCACAAGCGCCTGATCGTCGACGACAGCGATGCGGATCACCGATCGGCCCGGTCGCTGCCATCGTCGTCATGATCGCCCCCGTCGTCCGCGTACGGCAGGTGCGCGGCCACCCGGTAGCCGCCGCCCGGGCGGGGCCCGGCGCTCACCGTCCCTCCAAACATCGCAACGCGTTCGCGCATGCCCACGAGTCCATTTCCGCTCCCCGACCCGGATTCGGCGCCCTCGCTGGTGACGGCACAACCGCGACCGTCGTCATCCACCCTCACGTCGACGGTGCCGGACCGGTAGCGCACATGCACCGTGGCCCGGGCCGTGGGGCCGGCGTGCTTGAGCACGTTGGTGAGGGCCTCCTGAACGATCCGATAGGCGGTGAGGTCGACACCCGGCGGCACGCCGTTGCGTTCGCCCACGGTGTCGATGCGCACCGGGACACCGGCCCGGTCGATGTCGGCCACCAGCGCGGGCAACTGGCACAGGCCCGGGGCGGGGGCATGCTGTGGGCCGGCCTGGACCCCGTCGGAATCGCGGAGCACACCAAGGATCCGGCGCATCTCGACCATGGCTGAGCGGCTCGTGGTGGAGATGGCATCGAGGCTACGCCGGGCCTCCTCGGGGTCGGTGGCGATCACGTGGCTGCCCACCCCGGCCTGCACGGCGATCACCGACAACGAGTGAGCCACGACGTCGTGGAGCTCGCGGGCGATCTGGAGCCGTTCCTGGGCGACGGCTCGCGCTGCTTCTTCCGCACGTTCGCGCTCGAGCAGCACCGCTCGTTCCTCCAGACCGGCGGTGTACAGCCGACGGGACCGGGCCGACTCCCCGAACGCGAACGCCGATGCATAGATCGCACTGTTGAGCACCAGGCCCAGCCGGTCGAGATCGGGTGGACGGTCAATCGCGACGTAGGTGAGGGCCACCCCCATGAGCGCCAGCCCGAAGACCGTGTGGCGCCGGTCGCACAGGGCAGCCACCGTGTAGCAACCCAGCACCAGCGCGAGGGGAAGCACCGTGGTTGGGTAGTTCAGGGCCACGATCAGGACGGTCGCCGTGGCCGAGATCACGAGCACGGGAAGAGGGGCTCGACGGCGCCAGGTGTACGGCACCGTGCCGGCCAGCACCACGATCACCGCGAACGGGTCGGCCTCCCGAAAGTCGTACTGCTTGTCGGCGTAGAGACCGACCACGCCGATCACGGCGAAGAGGGTGGCCCAGAAGGCGTCGAGCACCATGGGAAAACGATGGTCGAACGCCCGCAGACGGCGTAACGGTCCGATTCTCGGCCTCATGGTTCCACGGTAGCGACTGGGGGTCCGCTCGGCATCGGCCTGGAGGATGACATGGCGATCCCTCTGGCGAATGACATCCGCCTGCGTCGCCAGACCTAGGCCCAGAGACGGATACGCGAACCACCCGCAGGACGATGACGGGTGAGCGGATCGAGCTCACTGTGGGCTCATGTCCACCGACGCCACGACCGCGGTCATCGCGTCCCCCGTGAACCCCGTGACCCCGTGAACCAGGAGCGAACGATGTCAACAGCAGCCACTGCGAGGCTCACCACCTCACCGACCCCAGGCCGCGCCGGTCACGGCTCGATCGCCGCCCAGACCATCAACGCCCGCAAGACCTACGGCACGGGCGACGCCGTCGTCAACGCCCTCGACGGGGTCACCGTCGAGCTCGAGGCAGGCCGGTTCACGGCCATCATGGGGCCCTCGGGATCGGGCAAGAGCACGCTCATGCACTGCCTGGCTGGTCTCGACACGCTCACCGACGGCCACGTGTACGTGGGCGACGTGGAGATCACCCGCATGCGAGAGAAGCAGCTCACCCTGTTGCGCCGCGAGCGGGTCGGCTTCGTGTTCCAGTCGTACAACCTGGTGCCGACGCTCACTGCGCTCGAGAACATCACCCTCCCGCTGTCGCTGGCCGGCCGGAAGCCCGACCGGCAGTGGCTCGACACGGTCGTGTCGACCGTCGGGCTCGGGAATCGCCTGCGCCACAAGCCTTCGGAGCTGTCGGGGGGCCAGCAGCAGCGTGTGGCAGTGGCCCGTACCCTGGTGTCACGCCCGGCGATCATCTTCGCCGACGAGCCCACGGGCAACCTCGACTCCCGCTCGAGCACCGAGATCCTGTCGTTCATGCGTCGAGCCGTTCGCGAGCTGGGCCAGACGATCGTCATGGTCACCCATGATCCCGTCGCCGCCTCGTACGCCGATCGGGTCGTGTTCCTGGCCGACGGCCGGGTCGTCGACGAGATGACCGAGCCCTCACCCGAGGCGATCCTCGACCGCATGGCGCGCCTCAGCCGTTGACGCGGCGGAGCACAAAGGAGCCCCGATCATGTTGCGTACCACCGTCAAGGGCATCCTCGCCCACAAGGTGCGGCTCGCGTTGACCGCCGTGTCGATCGTGCTCGGCGTGGCTTTCGTCGCCGGCACGTTCGTCCTGACCGACACCATCAAGAACACCTACGACGGCATCGTGGTCGACACCTACGAAGGCGTCGACGCTGCGGTGCGCACCGAATCCAGCTTCGATACCCAGACCGCCCGGGAGCCCGTCCCCGAGAGCCTGATCGCCAGGATCGAGTCGGTTGACGGGGTGGCCGACGCCCGGGGCATTCTCTGGGGCGACGCCCAGATCGTCGACGCCGAGGGCCGAGCCGTGCGCAACGGCGATGCCGCGACCCTGGGGACGGCGTGGGGCGGCAACGACACGATCTCGCCGTTGAGCGTGCGCGAAGGCCGGGAGCCCACCGGGCCGGGCGAGATCGCGGTCGACGCTCGCACGTACCGCGAGCACGATCTCCGGCTCGGCGACGCAGTACGGGTGATCACCGTGACTGGCTCGCACACGTACACGGTGGTGGGCGTCTCGGGCTTCGCCGGCGGTGACGACCTGGCCGGGGCCACGGTCGTCTCGTGGGCCCTTCCCGATGCCCAGGACGCGCTCGACCGGATCGGCCGATTCGACTCCATCCAGGTCGAGGCCGCTCCCGGCGTCTCCGAGACCGCGCTGCAGGCGAGCCTGGCTTCGGTACTGCCCGACAACTTCGAGGCGGTGACCGGCTCGGATCTCGTCGACGAGGAGTCCGAGGGTTTCGCCAGCGAGCTGGCGTTCTTCAACGTGTTCCTGCTGACGTTCGGATTCGTCGCGCTGTTCGTCGGGGCGTTCATCATCTACAACACCTTCTCGATCATCGTCACCCAACGGACCCGGGAGCTGGCGCTCATTCGGGCCTTGGGCGCCAGCCCCCGCCAGGTCCGCATGTCGGTGCTCGTCGAGTCGGTGATCGTGGGCGGGTTCGCATCATTGGTGGGGCTGGCTCTCGGCGTCCTCGTGGCGAACGGGCTGACCTCGCTTCTCGGCAGCTTCGGAGTCGAGGTTCCCGCTGGCGATCTGCTCGTCGCCGACCGCACGATCGTGGCGTCTCTGCTCATGGGGACGGTCGTCACGGTGCTCTCGGCCGTCGGTCCGGCCCGCAAGGCCTCGAAGGTGGCGCCCCTGGCGGCCATGCAGGCGGTCTCGGCCTCGGCTCGCACGGGGAGCATGCGGCGGACCGTCGCCGGACTCGTGCTCACGCTGGCCGGCGTGGCCGGAGTCGTGGCCGGGCTGGGAGACGGCGGTATCGCCCTCGTCGGCCTCGGAGCGCTCGGCACCTTCATCGGCGTGGGAATGCTGGCCCCGATGATCTCCCGTCCGGCGGCCGCGCTGATCGGCGCTCCGCTGCGACGGTTGGGCGGCGTGGCCGGCGGACTGGCCCGTCAGAACGCCATGCGCAGCGCCCGCCGCACGGCCTCAACGGCCTCCGCGCTCATGATCGGGCTGGCGCTCGTTGCCATGTCGCTCATCCTGGCGGCGTCGGTCACCGAGTCTGTGGGCGGTCAGATCGAGCGCCAAGGCGTGGCGCCGTACCTCGTGCGCAACGACCAGTTCGAGTTCAGCCCGGCGCTCATCGAAGCCTTCGACGGCCTCCCCGAGATCGGCAAGGCCTACGCCGTGTCGTTCGTGCAGATCCATGTCGACGGCGCCACGAAGGACGCCTCGGCGATCGACCCCGTCGCCCTCGATCCCGATGGGGCTTTCCCAGCACTTTCGCTCGGCACGACCCAGGGTGACGTGCAGGCCTTGGTCGACGGCGGCATCGCCGTGCAAGCCGACGAAGCAGCCGACCAGGGTTGGATGCTGGGCGACGTGCTGGACGTGGAGTTCCCCGACGGCCCGGCCCCCCAAACCATCGACGTCATCTACGAGGAGAGCGGCGCCACCGGGAACTACCTGATCGCCGAGTCGACGGCCATCGAGCACTACGCCGAGCTCCCCGCCAGCTACGGCATGATCGTCCCGGCGACGGGAGCGGAGCTGTCAGCGGCCCGGGATGCCGCCCAGCGCATCGTCGACACCGAGTACCCCGGCGTGGAGGTGCTCACCCTGGCCCAGTTCGCCGACGCCCAGGAAGCGGAGATCAACAGCCTGCTCGGTCTGATCACCGTGTTGCTGGGCCTGGCCATCGTGATCGCCCTGCTGGGGGTGGCCAACACCCTGGCCCTGTCGATCTTCGAGCGGACCCGGGAGATCGGCCTGCTGCGGGCCGTGGGCATGACCCGCCGGCAGCTCCGTCAGATGGTGCGCTTCGAAGCGGCGATCATTGCCACCTTCGGAGCCCTGCTGGGCTTGAGCATCGGCGTGTTCTTCGGGACGGCGTTCGTCAGGGCCCTCTCGGGCCAAGGCATCGACCGGCTCGTGGTGCCCGGCGGATCGCTGGCGGTCCTCGTGGCGATCACGACAGTCCTCGGGATCGTCGCTGCCATCGTGCCCGCCCGCAAGGCGGCCCGCATGAACGTGCTGAGCGCCATCAGCCAGGCCTGACCGTCCGACCCCGTGGGCCGGCACCAAACGCCGGCCCACGGGCGGGCCATCGGCCGAGCGCACGGGCACCATCTGACGCGTCGCAGAATCGGCGGGGGCTTCGACTCACCCGGGCTGGCAGCGTCAACCAGCGGACGGGTACGTCTTACGAACCAGCCTCGCTTGCCTCGTCCAGCTCATGTCACGATTCTCGCGTTTCTCTCGGACGGCGACGTGCATCCGCCGCAACTCGTTCGCTGTCCAGGCGTCGATCGCCTGGCGAGGCGGCCGGTCTGGGACTCGCTCCCTGCCTCGATCGGGATGGAGATCAGGGATGCGATCGCGTCGAAGTCTGGCTCGAAGCGCCGAGTGCCATCGGGATCGACGACCCAGGGTGAGCCGACCCGGCGCGCCGCGAGGACCTCGCCGAACGAGTCCCAGAGCTCATCCATGGTCGTCACGGGCTACGCGACCTCGGTGCGAGTGCTCGTGGCCAGTCGGCTCGCATCGACGCCATAGATCCTCGCTGCGACCGCTGTTGCCGCTTCGACATCCCGTCGGCCGAACGCCATGGCGAGCTGCCTGCGCTCGGAGGCCTTCAGGCTCCCCGGCAGTGGTACACGGATACGACGCAGGTACTGCGCCTGGAAACGGTAGGTACCCCCGCGCATCTTCACGCAGTACGCACCAACGAAGAGGTTCGCTACCTCGGACAGCATGAGGCCACCAAGCACCTCGAGGTCCCATTCGGTCGAGGTCACGTAATACAGGTTGGGGTGCGGGTAGTACTGCCCTTCATCGAGACCGGGTGTGCCGATGCCTTCATTTCGGGAAGGACGAGCTTGGGAGTTCCGAGCAAGCCCGGAGTCATCCGGTCGATCGTCCTCCACCAGCGCGAACGGTGCCTTCGCAGCGGTGTGCCGGGACTTCACCCGGTCGCCATGACGTGCGAGATGGGCCCGGAAGGCGGGCCACTGCTCGATGTCGACCAGACCGTCGTCGTCCCACGGATTCACGAGGTACGTGCCGGCCCAGGCGATTCGTCCGCCCGCGAGATCCTTCGCCATCACTATCTGGAGCAGACGGTCGGGTTCGACGATCGAAGCATCGCGCGTGAGGAAGACGTCGTCGGCCTCTGTGGCCGGGCCGATACCGACACGAGTCCCGGTTGTCGGGTCGGCAAGCGGCGGGAAGCGTCGTTCGAGGTCGGCGAGCACCCCAAGCTGCTCAGGAGCAGCCGACGGCCACGACTCGCGACCGCTGAACCAACCCGGCAAACGCGAAGCATGAACCGATTCAAGGGCCAGCGGCATGGCGCGTGGCTTCGATGCCCAGGTCTTGAGACGATCCGCTTGCACCTCACCAAACGCCTGCGTCGTGGACGCCACAAGGGGACACCCCTGAGCGCGGCGTCGGATCACCGTGACAGCCGGATAGGCCGAAACCTCCTCCTCGAAAGCATCGACGTCGTGCATCTCGACGACCGCCTCCACGGAGAACTGCTCGGCTACGAACGACCGCAGCGCTGCCCCGTATTGGTTCCTCATCCAACGGTCGGCCACGATGAAGCCGAGCGCCCCATCGGGCCGCAACAGGCGAAGGCCCATCTCGATGAATCCGGTGAACACGTCGCTGCGTCCCCGCATCGTCGGGCAGACCTGCCGGTAGGCAGCGTTCCGGTCAGCAGGCACGTTCTCGAGGCGGATGTACGGCGGGTTGCCCAGCACGAAGTCGAATGCCTGCTCGTCGTGCGGGGTGAGCAGAAAATCACCCGCTGTCACCCATTCCGAGGCGAGAGCCCGCGCCTCGTCGGGCAACAAGCCCGCCTCGGCGAGCTGTGCGGCGACGGACTCGCGGGCAGTTTCGGCGTTCAGTTCGAGCAGGTCGAACGCCCGAAGTGCAGAGCATGTGCCGACGAGCGGCCGTCCGTGGCGCTCGCACGACTCCACCAGTCGTTCGACCATCGGACCAAGGAACGCCCTGCGCCACACGACGGTTCGACGGCTCGCATCGCTCCGAGGTCCCGATCGGCTGTGTAGCCGGCGAGGTCGAGAATCAGCTCCACGACCCAACGCCGGGTGAAAACCTCGCCGTGCTCGCCGCCATGATCGTCCGGTGCCAAGCCTTGACCCAGACCGAAAGCCATCTGAAGCACCCCGTTACGCATGAAGGGCATCGTAGAACATGTGTTCGATCAACGCCAGCAGGTGACTCCCGTACGGTGTGGCGCACGATCACGTCACGGTAACCCGACGGGGCAGGTCGCCTGCGGCAATCGCGGTCGCGTCTCGCACGTTGGCGTGAACGACCGGCGATCGGCGCTCGCGACACGGAACTCAGCAGACGCGGCGTTCCCGGGACGTTGCCCGAACGCGTTCAGGCCGTCGGCGAAGCGACGGAATGGTCGGCACCGACCAGCTCGACCAACTCGGCGAGCTCGAGGCGGGCACCGAGCGCGGCGGCGTTGTCGTAGACGGTCTCGTCGAGCAGCGCACGAGCGGTGGCTTCGGCCTGGCGCCGATCGAGCGGCTCGGTCAGTGAACGGGGTACCTGGTGATGGCGATCGACCCAGCCCAAGATGGTGGCCGCGGTGGTGGCGTCACCCCGATTGGCAGCCACCGCGGCCGCGCCGATGGCGCAGTGGCGGGCCGCCACGTGATCGCCGCTCGTGCGTGCATGCTCGAGAGACGACCGGCTGAGGTGCTCGGCCCTGTCGTGCTCACCGAGGAGCGACACCACGACGGCGAGCCAACTCGCGTTCTCGGCGGCCCCGGTCAGGTTGCCGATGCTCTCGAAGACCCTGAGGGCTCGTTCGTGGTGTTGGCGGGCCGAGTGGAGGTCGCCGCGGAGCCGATCGACGACGCCCGAGAAGGCGGTGGCCTGAGCGACGACGTAAGCGATGCCGAGCTCGTTGGCGATGGCGCGGGTCTCGCCCATGAGTTGAGCTGCGGTGACGAACTCACCGCGATCGGCCTCGGCCAGGGCCAGCTCACCGAGCGCTGCAGCCTCGAACTCCCGGAGGCGGACCGTCTGGGCGACCGCGAGCGCCTCCTGGGCTGAGGCCGCTGCGGTTGAGAAGTCGCCGATCTGCCGAGCGCGCTCGGCGATGTTCAGCAGGGCCAGCGAGATTCCCCAGTTGTCGCCTGCCGCACGGAGCAGCCCCAACGCCCGACCGGCGTAACGTCGGGCCGTGTCGTCATCGATCGACTGGGAGTCGGTGTACGACAGGCGCAAAGTGGCAATCCCCTGTTCCCACAGGAGCGGCTCGGCATCGTCCCGGCCCTCGGCAACCTCCACAGCCTCGAAGAGGGCCGCTCGAGCTTCGACGACATCGCCGGTCCAACTGGCAACAGTGCCCAAGACGAGCAGCGCCCCTGCGAGAACGCTCCGGTCGTCGAGGCTCCGGGCCAGCTCGAGCGCAGCGCGGGCTTGGGCCAGGGCCGGCCCGGCCGCATGGACCCGGGCGTCGAACAGCGCTCCCCAGAGCGTCACGATCGCCCGAGGGATGCCGCCACCCCCGAGCCCGACGGCGCGCGACAGGTGGCGAGCGCCCTCGGCGATGGGGCCGCGGACGTACCAGTACCAGGCCAGCGCGCCGGCGAGCCGCTGCGCGGTCTCGACATCACCACTCGTCGCCGACCAGTCGATCGCCGCCCTGATGTTGTCGATCTCCTCGTCGAGCAGCGCGGCCCACGATGTCTGGTCGCGGCGGTACAACCTCGGAGCCGCGGTCTCGACGAGGCCCAGACACCAGGCCGCGTGGCCGTCACGGCTATCGGCGAGCTCACCGCGCGCCGTGAGATGCTCCGCTGCGTACTCGGCGATGGTCTGCAGCATGTGGTAGCGGACGCGGGGCCGATCGCGGTCGGCCGACAACAACGACTTGTCGACGAGCCGGGCCACGACGTCACCGACAATCGCCGGGACGACACCACCGGGAGACGGGTTTCCGAGGGACGCGACCGCCTCGGCCGCCTCCAGCGAGAATCCGCCCGGGAACACCGAGAGGCGCTCGAAGACCCGGCGCTCGTCTTCGTCGAGCAGGTCGTAGCTCCAGTCGACGACCCCACGGAGGGTCTGCTGACGGCGTGGGGCAGTGCGTGATCCGCGGGTCAGCAGGCCGAACCGGTCGTCGAGGCGGGTCGCGATCTGCTGCACCGACAGGGCTCGCACCCGGGCTGCAGCGAGCTCGATGGCCAACGGGAGCGCGTCGAGCCGTTCGCAGATCTCGAGGATCGCGAGACGGGCGTCGGCTGGCGGGTCGAAGCTCGGGTGCACCGCCCGCGCCCGCTCGATGAACAGGGCCACTGCATCGGCGATGGCGAGCGGGGGAACCGGGTACTGCCGCTCGCCGGGAATGGCCAGGGCCTCCCGACTGGTGGCCAGGACGTGCACGCCGGGTCCGGCCCGTACGAGGAGCTCGGCCAGATCCGCTGCGGCGTCTGAGACGTGCTCGCAGTTGTCGAGCACGATCAGGAGGCGACGATCGGCGACGTACTCGACGAGACGATCGGTGATCGATGACATGACGGGCCTCGGCCCCGTGCCGTCACCGCCCTCCGGCGACGAGCACAAGCCGACGCTCAACGCGCACGCGGCAGCGGCGAGCACGTCGGTGGGGTCGTGCACCTCGGCGAGCGCAACCAGGAACGAACCGTCGGGGAACCGTTCTACCAAACGGTCGGTCACCTCGAGGGCCAGCGTGGTCTTGCCCACCCCGCCCGGTCCGGTGAGGGTCACCAATCCGGACCGGGTGAGGAACGCATCGATCTCGGCGACCTCGCGTTCACGGCCGGCGACGGCACCCGACGGCGCCGGGACTCGCGAGCGGCAGCACTCCAGGAGCGGCAAGGGTCGTGCGGTGCTCACGACATCGTCGACCACCACCGCGAAAACCCGCTCGGGACGGCTCAGGTTCCGCAGGCGCCGCTCCCCCGACGCGACGAGCCGGATCCCGTCGTCGAGACGATCGACCACCAAGGCCTCGGTGGCCGCGGAAGCCACGATCTGGCCCCCCTCCACGGTCTCCAGGAGTCGCGCCACCCGGTTCAGGGTCGGGCCGAAGTAGTCGCCATCGCGCTCGTGCGCGACGCCGGTGTGCAGCGAGATCCGCACAGCCATCGGCTCGATACGACCCCAGTCCTCGGCCCCCATGGCCCGTTGGATGGCCGCCGCAGCCCTGATCGCGTCGAGCTCGGACGCGAACGCCGCAGTGAACCCGTCGCCGGTCGCGGTGAACACATGGCCGTCGTGCTCGGATATCGCTCGGCGGACCAGCTCGTCGTGGCGCGCAAGTGCGGCGGGCATGTCGGTCGGGTGGCGCTCCCACAGGCTCGTCGAACCGACCAGATCGCTGAACAGGAACGTCGTGACGCCCGTGGGACCGCGGCCAGCCGGAACCGGACCAATATCCCGGCTCTCTCCGTTGCTGGCGGGGCTGCCTGGGTTGTGGTCGGGTGGGCGGGCGGGGCTCGGATCGACGTGCTCGCCGGACTCGGATCGCCCGAGACGGTGGGCTCGCGGCAGCGACCGGGTCAGCACGGCCTGTGGTCGGCGCCGGCGTCGCCCTTACCGGAGCCCTTGAGCCCTTGCCTTCCTGCCGGCCCGGGCCCGAACCGTGGCGACCGACCATGCCGACGACGACGGGGGGCTCGGCCACGAGACTCTCGACCTCGCGCTCGAGCCCGCCGCCTGAGGATCGCTGTCCCCTCGAGTCCCCCGAACCCGATCGTCCAAGCAGTGGCACAGCGACGGCACAGCGGCCGTCCGAGTGCCACTGCTGGCGTGGGTCGGGTCAGGTCGGTGGTGGGAAGTAACCGCCTGCGAACTCCTCGAACGTGGCGGGGAGCGGTGCTGTCGGAGCCACGGGAACGAGGTGCAGCAACTCGAACTGGACACCCTCCGGAAGCGAGACCATCGACGTGAGCGCGTCAGCCACGATCTGGGGCGTCATGAGCCCGTGGTGACGCAGCAGGCCGCGCCTGAACCACAGCTCGAAGGCATCCACCGTCCGCTGCTTGCCGAACTCCTGGGTCGAGAAGTCGGTTCCCGCCGTTTCCCCGCAGCGGAAGATGCTGACTCGAACACCGGTGCCTTCGAGCTCGAGCTTCAGAGTCCGCGCCGCCTGCTCAGACCCCGCGTTGGCGGCCGCGTAAGGAAGGTGGTTCGGCCACGGGGCGACCGCCGCCGAGGACGTGACGAACACGATGTCCCTTGGCCCCTTGAGCTGGGTCATGCGCCGGGCGGCATTCCGAGCGACGTAGAGCGAGCCCAGGAGCTTGGTCGCGACCTCCCTGTCGATCTCGTCCGCATCGAAGTCGGTGAGCGGCCCGTAGCGGGCTGTCGCAGCGTTGTTGATGACAGCGGAGATCGGGCCGAGCTCTTTTTCCGCCTCTCCGAAAAAGGCATCCACCGAGCCGGGATCGGTGACGTCGAGAGCGGCAGCGTGAGCGCGTCCCCCCACCGCGATCACCTGCGCCGCGGTGTCGTGCAGGAGCTCCTGGCGGCGTCCGCCCAGAGCGACCGACCAGCCCAACGATCCCAACCGGATGGCCGTCGCCTGCCCAATTCCCGTTCCGGCTCCGGTGATCAAGGCCACCCGTGCGTTTCCTGACGTTGACATGGCCGTGCAAGCCCCCTGCATTTCTGACGATGCTGCCGAACCGTGTCGACCCGTGCCGTGGGGATCGGGTTTCCCCGCATACGGCCGATCATCGAGTCAACCCGCCACTCCCGATGAGCCCGTGAGCCTGTAAGCCTCATTGACGCTACCAGTCGGCGTCCCGATGTCGCTCGGACGAACGGGGATGGACGGTCGACAGCGGGGAAACAGCGCGGCGCCAGGGGCGGGGTCGAGTATGTAGGTCAGCGAGCTCTCTCCGAACTGGGCAGTGGGCCGGTCCGCTGGGCGAAAGGGTGATCCGTGTCCACATCGATAGCAGCTGCGGTTCGCCCGCAGCCCAAGGCCCAGACGCACACCGTTCCCTCGAGGTCGCAGCCGTCCATTCAGCGCGCCGGTTGACCCGTGAGCTTTTGTGGATGGCCCTGGCCGTTGTCTCCTCCTTGGCGGTCAGGACGATCACCGAAGGCGATCACGGCGCCGCCGAGAGACGCCCATGCCGTGCTCGACTTCGAGCGGGCCGTCGGAATCGACTGGGAGTCAGCGGCCCAGGATGTGATCCTCGGTACAAGGCCCCTCGTGCGGTTCTTCAACTTTGTCTACGTGTGGCTGTTCTGGCCCTTCGTGATCAGCGCGCTCGTTGTCCTCTACCGGCGCGATCACCGCCTCTTCACATCGCTGAGAAACGCCTTGTTCATCTCTGGGGCGATCGGGCTGATCGTGTTCGCTTTCTTTCCCGCGGCTCCGCTCCGATTCCTCGACGGCTTCACCGACACGGTCGCCGCATATTCGGCTCAGCCGAACGTGGCCCGGCCATCGTCATTCACCAACGAGTATGCGGCCATGCCGAGCTTCCACGTCGGCTGGACGGTCCTCGCGGGTGTGTGCCTCGCTCGACTGTCTCACCGGTGGACGATCCGCGGCCTCGCACTTGTGCCAGGCGCGCTCATGGCCGTCACCGTCGTCCTCACAGCCAATCACGACGTGATCGACGCCATTGCGGGAACGGTCGTCGCTGTCGGTGGGCTCATCCCGACGCGGTTCGCTCAGCGTCGCATCGACAGCGACGGGACCATGGCGAGCGACCGACCGGAATGAGCGTTATCCGGCCGCCTGCCGGAAGGTGCGGCGGTACCCGAGGGGGGTGGTGTCGAGGACCCTGCGGAAATGGGTGCGCAGGATGGTCGCCGAGCCGAAGCCACAGTCGGTCGCCACGATCTCGACCGAGAGGTCGGACGTCTCCAGGAGGTCCTGCGCCAGCCGGATGCGTTGCGCAAGCAGCCACTGGAGCGGTGTGGTGCCCGTCGCCCCGCGGAACTTACGGGCGAAGGTTCGTTGGCTCATGTTCGCGCGCCGGGCGAGTTGATCGACGGTGAGGGGTTCATCGAGATGCTCGACGGCCCAGTCGAGCACCGTCCCGAGCGAGTTGTCGGCGAGATCCCTGGCAACCGGGGCCTCAACGTACTGGGCCTGGCCGCCGTCACGGTGCGGGGGTACCACCATGCGTCGGGCGACGGTGTTGGCGACTTCGGGTCCATGATCGAGCCTGACGATGTGGAGCATCAAGTCGATCCCGGCCGCGGCGCCCGCCGAGGTGTAGATGCCGTCTCCGGCGTCGACGTACAAGACGCCGGGGTCGACGGTCACCCCCGGGAAGGCTACCGCCAGTGCCTCGGTGTCTAACCAGTGCGTCGTGGCGCGACGACCGTCGAGCAGGCCCGCGTGGGCCAACACGAACGCACCGGTACACACCGAGATGATCCGAGCACCACGGGCCTGCGCCGCTCGCAGCGCGTCGAGGATCGCCTCACTGGGGCGGCCCCTCTGGTCCTGCCATGCCGGCACCACGATCGTGTCAGCCGCGTCGAGGTCGTCGAGCCGCCACGGTGTGCCGATCGTGACGCCGGCGACGCTCGTGCGCACGGGCGCGCCCTCCCCGGCGACGACCCGGAAGCCGTACCAGGGATCGGCCAGATCGGAGCGATCGACCCCGAACACCTCACACGCCACGGACAGCTCGAACGGGTGCACCCCGTGGGCCACGAGCACGGCGACCACGTGGGGACAGTCGCGAACCGGCTGCGTTGCTCGACGGCGTGTCACCTTTCGGAGCATGGCACAGCCGTTGGCGGAAATCAATCGAACATCGGCACTCCTGCCACTGTCACGAGACCGTGCGAGGGAGGACGATCTGGTCATGTTCTCCGATCCCGTCACCAGCTTCGAGATCGTCAGGCAGGGACGCCGTCGATGCTGTTTCCCTCCGACCCCACGCCCGGCTCGCGTTCGGTCGATACGGAAGGGTGACCGGCACGACCGTCCCGAATCGGGCCGGGGCTGAGGATCGAGGGTTGACGGGATCGCGTTCGAGTCATAATGTACGGACATTCGGCTATCTGGTGTGTCCAGAGCACCGATCCCGAGACTCGGAGCTCCCATGATCTTCAAGCAGTACTACCTGGGTTGCCTGTCACACGCGTCGTACCTGATCGGCGACGAGCATTCCGGGCGAGCGGTGGTCGTCGATCCGCAGCGTGACGTGTCGCAGTATCTCGCCGACGCCGCCGAGTTGGGGGTCGAGATCGAGCGGGTCATCGAGACCCACTTCCACGCCGATTTCCTCTCGGGCCACATCGAGCTGCAAGCGGCCACGGGCGCAGTGATCTCGTACGGGTCCGAAGCGGAGTCGTCGGCCGAGTTCCCCATCGACGGCCTCGACCACGGCGAGCGCCTGTCGCTCGGAACGGTGGAGCTCGAGATCAGGCACACACCCGGCCACACACCCGAGTCGATCTCGATCATCGTGCGCGAGGCAGCCGGAGACGCCACGCCCTACGGCGTGCTCACCGGCGACACGTTGTTCATCGGCGACGTCGGCCGGCCCGACCTCCTGGCCTCTGCCGGGCGAACCGCCGACGAGCTTGCCCGCCTGCTCTACCACTCCACGCGCGAGCAGCTCCTCACCCTGCCCGACGAGACGCGGGTGTTCCCGGCGCACGGCGCGGGCTCGGCCTGCGGCAAGTTCCTCTCGTCCGAGACGTCTTCGACCATCGGCGATCAGCGCCGCACGAACTATGCGCTGCAACCCATGTCGGAGGATGCCTTCGTCCATGCGGTCACCGAGGGACAGAGCATGTCGCCGCTGTACTTCGCGTTCGCCGCCAACCGGAACAAGCAGGCGCACGAGGTTCTGAGCGAGACGCTGGCGCCGACGGCTCTGTCGCTCACCGAAGTGCTGGCCGAGCAGCGGAGGGGCGCCGTGGTGCTCGACACGCGCGATCCGGCCGTGTTTGCTCAGGGGCACCTCGTGGGCTCCTACAACGTGGGGCTCGCCGGCCGCTACGCGGAGTACGCGGGCGACGTGCTCACGTCTGAGCAGCCGATCGTGCTCGTGTGCGAGGCCGGAACCGAGCTGGAGGCCAAGAACCGCTTGGCCCGCATCGGATTCGATCGAGTCGTCGGTTGTCTCTCCGATCCGGTCACGGCGTTCCTCGAGCACCCCGGGTGGGTGGCGGTCGCGTCACGCCTCACCACCACCGAGCTGGTCGATCGACTGCGTCTCGTCGACGGGCTCCAGCTGGTCGACGTCCGGGGACCCGGTGAGGTCGCTGGCGGGAAGATCGACGGGGCGCGCGAGGTTCCGTTGCCCCGTATCCTCGACCGGCTCGCCGACCTCGACCCCACGGCGCCGACCGTCGTGTACTGCGCCGGGGGATACCGATCGATGATCGCCACGTCGGTCATGCGAGGGGCCGGGTTTCGCGACGTCTCCGACGTCATCGGCGGCTTCGGGGCCTGGGAACAGGCCGGCCTGCCGATCACGATTCCCACACCGGCGCCGGCGTCGGCTGATGACGGCCGATGACCCGCTATGCGTTTCTGATCGACCACGACACCTGCATCGGCTGCCACGCCTGCACCGTTGCGTGCAAGGCCGAGCACGACGTGCCGGTCGGGGTCAATCGAACGTGGGTGAAGTACATCGAGAAGGGGCTCTTCCCCGACTCGCGGCGCTTTTACTCGGTCAACCGCTGCAACCACTGTGACGACGCTCCCTGCGTGTCGATCTGCCCAACCACGGCGCTCTTTCGCCGCGACGACGGGATCGTCGACTTCGACGACTCCTCGTGCATCGGGTGCAAGTCGTGCATGAACGCCTGCCCGTACGACGCGATCTACATCAACCCCGAGACCCAGACCGCCCATAAGTGCAACTTTTGTGCCCACCGGATCGAGGAGGGCCTCGAGCCCAGTTGCGTGATCGTGTGCCCGACCCAGTCGATCTTCGCCGGTGACATCGAGGATCCGACCAGCGGCATCAGCGTGATGCTGAGCCGACATCCAACCAAGGTGCGCTCGCCCGAACAGGGAACCCGTCCGCACGTCTTCTACAAGGGTGCCGAGGAGGCGGCCCTCGATCCGCTCCGGACCCGTATCGCGGCCGACGGGATGATCTGGGCCGACACCACCAAGCACCATCCGACGCTCGCCGTCGAGCCCTCCGGCCACGGCGATCAGGTCGTGGCCCGCACCGCCTACACCACCGAGCATCCGATGGCCTGGAAGGGCAAGGTCTCGGCGTATCTCGTGACCAAGGCCATCAGCGCGGGCGCGCTCATGGTGGGAGCGCTCGCCGTGCTCCTGGGGCATGCCGACGAGCGCGCCTTCGTGGGCATCGCGTTGCCGGTCTTGGCGCTCGTGCTCGCCGGTGTCACCGGGGCGCTACTGGTCGCCGATCTCAAGCAGCCCAAGCGTTTCCTGTACATCTTCACCCGTCCGCAGTGGGGCTCGTGGCTCGTGCGCGGCGCCTGGATCATCCTCGGGTATGGCCTTCTCGCCTCGTTGTGGTTGCTCGGCGGTCTGCTCGACGCGCCAGGCCTCATCGAGATCGTCGCAGCCCCGACAGCCCTGTTCGCGGCCGGGACGGCCGGGTACACCGCGTTCCTCTTCGGCCAGTGCGAGGGACGCGACATGTGGCAGACCCCGCTGCTCCTGCCCATCCTGTTGGCTCAGGCCGGCATCGGAGGAGCCGGCACCGCCCTGGTGCTCGTTCCGTTCTTCGATCTCCCCGACGAGCTGGTGACGGCAACGCGCTGGACCCTCCTCGCCAGCGTGCTGCTGGCTGGCTTCCTCGTCGCCACCGAGATCACGAGCACAGGAACGGTCCACGTGGAACTGGCCCAGGGTGCCATGACCAGAGGCCCGTACCGCGGTCGGTTCTGGACCAGCGTCGGCATCGGGATGGTGACGGCCGGCGCGCTCGCCGCAATCGCTGTCGGGGCCGATTCGGAGGCTCTGGCGCTCGTCGCCGGGATCGCCGCCATCGCCGGAGTCGCGCTGTACGAGGACGCCTTCGTTCGGGCCGGGCAATCGGTCCCCCTCTCGTGAGGACCGGCCATGGCTCTGCTCGATGACCTGCACCGTGCGGCCCAGGCCAACCTGGCCCGCATCGTTCCCGGCAGCCAGCTCACCAACTACGCGCCCGTCGAACGCTGGGACGACTGGGAGGAGCTCGACGCCAAGGCGTGGGCGCACGGCGAGCGCAAGAAGCGCCGCTTCCGACTGATCCCGACCACGTGCTTCAACTGCGAGGCCTGTTGCGGCCTGCTGGCCTACGTCGACAAGGACACGGGTCAGATCGCCAAGCTCGAAGGGAACCCGACGCATCCCGCAAGCCGCGGACGCAACTGCGCCAAGGGCCCAGCGACCATCACCCAGGTCTACGACCCCGAGCGGATCCTGTATCCGCTCAAGCGGGCCGGACGGCGCGGCGAGGGGAAATGGGAACGGGTCACCTGGGACCAGGCGCTGAGCGAGATCGGCACCCGTATCGGCACGGCGTTCCGGGAACGCCGCCACGACGAGGTCATCTACCACGTCGGCCGGCCGGGCGACGACAGCTACATGGAGCGGGTGCTCAACGCCTGGGGCATCGACGGCCACAACAGCCACACCAACATCTGCTCGTCGGGCGCCCGGGTCGGATACGCCGTGTGGATGGGCTTCGACCGTCCCTCGGGCGACCACGCCAACGCCAAGGTCATCTTTCTCATCTCGTCGCACCTGGAAGCCGGGCATTACTTCAACCCCCATGCCCAGCGGATCATCGAGGGCAAGATGCGCGGCGCCAAGATCATCTGCGTCGATCCGCGCCTCTCGAACACGGCGTCGATGAGCGACCATTGGTTACCCGTCTGGCCGGGCACAGAAGCGGCCATGTTGCTCGCCGTCGCCCGTCTACTCCTCCAGAAGGGCACCTGGGACAGGGAGTTCGTGCGGCGTTGGGTGAACTGGGAGCACTTTCTGTCGGAATCACGATCCGACCTCGAGTGCACGTTCGAGAACGTCGGGCCGGCGCTCATCGACCACTACGCCGAGTTCACTCCCGAGTATGCGGCGCGCGTGTGCGGTATCGACGAGCACCGCATCCGAGACATTGCCGATGTCGTGGCCACCGCAGTCCCCGGACGGTTCAGCTCGCACAACTGGCGCGCTGCGGCAGCCGGGAACGAGGGTGGCTGGCAGGTGGCTCGCTGCCTGTGGTTGCTCAACGTGCTCACCGGTTCGGTGGGCACCGAGGGCGGCGTGAGCCCCAACGGGTGGAACAAGTTCATTCCCATCCCCCCCAAGCCCGTGCATCCCCAAGGACGTTGGAACGGGCTCACCTGGCCGGCCGAGTACCCGCTCGCCCACCACGAGGCGTCGATCCTGCTCCCCCATTTCCTCAAGGAGGGCCGGGGGAAAATAGACACCTATTTTAGTCGAGTTTACAACCCGGTGTGGACGAACCCCGATGGTTTCTCCTGGCTCGAAGCGCTCACCGACGAGTCGCTCGTGGGTTGTCACGTGGCTCTGACCCCGACGTGGTCGGAGAGCGCGTGGTTCGCCGACTACGTGCTGCCCATGGGCAACGGCGCAGAGCGCCACGACCTGGCGTCGTACGAGACCCACAGCGGGCGCTGGATCGGCTTCCGTCAACCCGTGTTCAGGGTCAACGCCGAGAAGGAGGGTCGGCCCGTCCGCCGCACCTACGAAGCGAACCCGGGCGAGGTGTGGGAGGAGCAGGAGTTCTGGATCGACCTGTCGTGGCAGATCGATCCCGACGGTTCGCTCGACATCCGCCGCCATTTCGAGTCGGTGAAGGACCCCGGCGAGCCGCTCGGCATCGACGAGTACTACGAGCTCCTGTTCGGCAACTCCGTGCCCGGCCTGCCCGACGCCGCCGCTGCCGAGGGCCTCACGCCTTTGGCGTACATGCGCACGTACGGCGCTTTCGAGATACCGGGGAACCAGTACGCCGTTCACGAGCAGGAGGTCGGCACCGACGAGATCGAGCGCATGGGAGCCGTGCGCGACGACGGCGGCGTGTACCGCGTTCCCGGTACCGCGGGCATGCACGATTCGCTCGACGAGATCACCGGGCACATGCCGTTCATCGGCGACGGGTCGCTCGGCGTCGAGATCGACGGACGGGTGCGGTTCGGGTTCCCCACACCGTCGCGCAAGCTCGAGATGTACTCCGATGTGCTGCGCGACTGGGGCTGGCCCGAGTACGTGATGCCCGGCTTCATCAAGAGTCACGTGCACTGGGAAGATCTCGACCTTGCGGCGGGTGAGCGGATCTTGTTACCCACCTTCCGAATCCCGACGCTTATCCATACCCGGTCGGCCCAGGCCAAGTGGCTGGCCGAGATCAGCCACTCGCACCCGATGTGGATCCATCCCAGCGACGCCGAGCAGCTCGGCATCGGCCTGAACGGCCTGGTTCGCATCACCACCCAGATCGGCCATTTCGTGATCAAGGCCTGGCGGACCGAGGGCATCCGCCCCGGCGTCGTCGGCGTGTCGCACCACATGGGCCGGTGGCGGCTCGACGAGAGCTCAGGCACGTCGCGGTACTCGTCGGGCCTCACCGCCATCGCCGGTCCCGACGCCACCTTCGGCCCCGCTGCGGTGCCGAGTGGTCGGCCCGGCCAGTGGAACATGAGCCAGATCCACGGTGCGGGACCGTTCGAGTCCGCCGACCCCGACAGCTCGCGCGTGTGGTGGAGCGACGCCGGCGTGCACCAGAACCTCACGTTCGGAGTGCAGCCCGATCCCGTCTCGGGCATGCACTGCTGGCTCCAACGGGTGACGGTGGCGCCGGCCGGGCCCGACGATCGCTACGGCGACATCGCCGTCGACACCAAGAAGTCAACGCTGGTCTACCGCGAGTGGCTTGCCAAGACCCGGCCCGGACCTGGACCCGGCGGACTGCGCCGCCCGTTGTGGTTCGCCCGCCCGGTGAAGCCCCAGGCAACGGCGTACGGCACCGCACCGCCCGCGGCGGCCGGCACCACGCTCGCGCCCACGCCTGCAACCCCGACTGCGCCTGCGCCGGAGTCGCGGTGACCGCTGATCTTGCGCAGCTGGCCGACCGGCGCGCCGGGTTGGCCGCGCTGCTCGGCCTGTTGCTGTTGGAGGAACCCGGGCCTGGCTTGGCCGATCTGGTGGCCAACGTGCCGGATCTGGCTCCCCTGGCTTCGGGTGCGCCCGGCATCGCAGCCGAGTACGAACGCTGCTTCTTGCGGGGAGTGTCGCTGTACGAGAGCGTGTTCCTGGGCGACGACGGCCAATGCGGCGGTCCTGTCGTCAGCGATGTCGTCGAGAGCTACGCCCGGCACGGCTTCACCGAGCACCGCGATGGTCGATGGCGGGTGGCCGGTGCCGATCACCTCGGGCTCGAGCTGCGTTGTTACGCGGCGCTGTGCCGGGAAGAGGCCCAGGCGTGGCGGAGCGACGTCACCGACGCTGCGATGAAGGCCGTCGAGGCCGAGCGGGTCTTTCTCGCCGAGCACATCGCCCGGTGGGCCGAGCTGGCTCTGCTCGCCTGCGCCCAGCGCGCCGGCGAGGGGCCCTACGGTCGGGTGATCGAAGCCGTGCTGGCGTTCCTCCGCGAAGAGCACGATCGGCTCCGCCCGGCACCCACGCTCTCGATGCTCACACCAGTCGACCCAGTCGAGCCGGTCGACCCAGTCGACGCCCTGTCCCACAGTGCCCCGTCCCTCAGTGCCACGGCCGCCGCAGACCTCCCGACCAATCTGGGCCCGGCCCGCCTGGCCCGGCTGCTGCTCGCTCCGCAGTCCTGCGGTACCTGGCTTCCGAACGAGGCGATCGAGTCCGCCGCCCGCTCGATCGGGGTCCCGTGGCGACCGAGCGACACCCGCAGCGCGCTCAGGCACGTCATCGAATCGGCCCACGACGACGGTCACCTGCCCCAGGTGCTGTCGATGCTCGCCGGCGTCGTCGAGCACGACGCAACGGCGTGTGCCGCCCGGGCCGAAGCCGAGCCTGGAAACGGGGAGACCTGGCGGGGCTGGGCTCGTCGGGGCGACGCCATGGCCAACCTCCTCCGGGCGATCATCGCCGACGGTCGCCTGGGACGCGCCGAGCGCCCGGCTTCGGAAACGCTGATCGTCAGCGGGTCGGTCGACGCCGACGGCGCGCTCCTGGCCGACACCATCGACCGTGTCGTCGTCGAGCTCAGGGCCGCCGGTCTCCACGTCGAGCGGAGCGCCTCTCCCCCCGGTTGAACGTCACGGAGCCCTGTTGTCGCGGGGCCACGGCGGTTCGTTCCGATCGTCGGGCCCGGATCGCCCCGCGAACGCAGGCCAGGGATACCGTCGGCCATGCTCGACGAGCGGATCACCCGGAGGGGATGGGCGCTGTTCGGCGCCATGGGTCTGATCTGGGGCGTCCCCTACCTTCTCATCAAGGTCGCCGTCGACGATCTCGATCCAACGGTCCTGGTGTTCGGCCGTACCTCGATCGCAGCACTGGTCTTGGTCCCGATCGCGCTGCACCGGGGCGCTATCCGGCCAGCGCTGCGTCGATGGCGTCCCGTCATCGCGTTCGCCGCAATCGAGATGGCCGGCCCGTGGTACCTGTTGACCGATGCTGAGCGGCACCTGCCGTCGGGGCTCACCGGGCTCCTCGTTGCCTGCGTGCCGATCGTCGGAGCCCTGACCGCCTTCTTGCTCGGCGACCGCACCGCGCTGCGAGCCTCACGAGTCCTCGGGATCGCGCTCGGCATGAGCGGCGTGGCCCTGCTGGTCGCGCGCGACCTCGGCAGCCGTCAAGGGGTGCCGTGGTGGAGTGTCATCGAGGTGCTGCTGGTGTGCGTGGGGTATGCGACGGCGCCCTTCATCGCCTCCCGGCGCTTGGCCGAGGTTCCGGGGCTGGGGGTGAGCGCCGTCTCGCTGGCTGTCGTGGCCCTCGTATACACACCGTTGGCGTGGCGGCAACGTCCCGGGGAGCGCCCACCGGCGGAAGCCATCTGGGCGGTCGTGGGTCTGGCGTTCGTCTGCACGGCGTTGGCCTTTGTGCTCTTCTTCGCCCTCATTGCCGAGATCGGGCCCGCCCGAGCGCCCATGATCACCTTCGTGAACCCCGCCGTGGCTGTGGTGCTCGGAGCGGTCGTGCTCGACGAGGCCGTGACCCTCACGACCGTGACCGGGTTCGTCCTCGTGCTTGGAGGATGCCGGCTGGCGACGCGCCCTCGCCCGCCTCAACCGCCTCCGCTCGTTCAAGGCCCTGATGGGGAAGACTCCCGGAAATCGGCGCCTGATCGCCGCCGATCGGGGTGAACGGTCCGCGTGTGCGCTGACCGCGAAGACCCGCGAGACGCGCGGGGGCGCCTGACGGGCGCGACGTGGGAGTGGGATGCCAGGCTCTCGGGCCATGGGACAGCTCGAGGGTCTGGTCGTCGTCGTCACAGGAGCAGCGCAGGGGATGGGGCGCCGGCACGTGCAGTGGTGTGCCGAGCAGGGAGCCCGGGTGTTGGCGACCGACCTTCAGGTCGACGCCGGACGGGGCGTGGTCGAGGAGATCGCCGCTGCAGGGGGCGAGGCCAGGTTCGTCGAGCACGACGTGACCGACCCGGGTGGCTGGGACACCGTTGTGACCACGGCGATGCGCGACTTCGGACGACTTGACGGTCTCGTCAACAATGCCGCGATCTACCGGGGCGCACGTCCGATCGAAGAGGAGAGCTTCGAGAACTTCGAGCTGACCCTGCGCGTCAACGTGCACGGGACGTGGTGGGGCTGCCGCACGGTGGCCGAGCCCATGCGCCGTTCTGGCGGGGGCTCGATCGTCAACGTCAGCTCCACCGCGGGGCTGCGGGGGTTTCCGGGTTTCAGCGCGTACGGCACGTCGAAATGGGCCGTGCGCGGCCTCACCAAGGTGATGGCGGCCGAGCTCGGGGCCTCGGGAATCCGGGTCAACTCCGTGCACCCGGGCGGCATCGAGGAGACGGGCATGTACACACCACGCGGCGATGCCGAACAGCACGCGGCCCGTCTGGCCCGGATCCCCTTGGGCCGCCACGGCCGGGTCGACGACGTCTCGGCCGTCGTGGGGTTCTTGCTCTCACCGGAATCGGCGTACGTGACGGGCGTCGAGCACGTCGTCGACGGCGGCGCGACGGTTCCGTGAGCTGAGGCCGCCCCACGAGCCGCTCAGGCTACGGACGAACTTCCACGAAGCCGGCCGCCGCGAAGTCGCCGTCGAAGGCCAGGGCTTCGCGGATACGGCGTGATCGCATGCAGGCGAAGCTCACGGCGTCGACGAACGAGTACTCGCGCTCGTCGCGTCGACGCAGCCAGCGCCAGGCCTCGGATTCGGTCTCGGGCGTGGCCTGCGCCACGGTCACCCGTCGAGATCGTTCGAGCGCATCGACGAACGCCACGGCGGCGGTGTGACCGGCCCGGCGCCTCAGGAACGTCCACGTCTCGCCGACCACGTGGTTCGACACGAGCACAGGCGCCGAGTCGGCTTCCCAGAGCCGCCGGGCCATGTCGTGGTTGGGGTCGCGGCGCATCTGGAGCGCAACCCAGAAGCTCGTGTCGGCGAACCTCATCGTCCGTAGACCACGTCGTCGATGTCTGCCGGCTCCGCGTCGAGGCTCCCGACCACAGCGTCGAGTGGATCCCGCTGGGTCGATGGCAGCAGCCGCTCACCGACGTACGCCCGGATCAGCGCAGCCTTCGACAGGCCGAGTCGCGCCGCTTCCCCGGCCAGGGCCTCGTCGAGCTCCTCCTCGATGTGTATCTGGATACGCCTCACGGCATCATGATACACACCTCTCGGAACCACGAGATCAGATGGCGTCGAGCGCTTCCCGGGCCGCAGCCAGATCCTGACGGGGGACGGTGATCCGGCCGTCGGTGAGGGAGCTGGTGGCCACGTTGAATGCTTCGGTGCAGCGGGCGTCGATGCTCTGCTGTTGGAGATACGCCGCCGCCAGCGACGCCTGGGGCAGCTTGAGCACAGTCAGCTCCACCCGATCGTCAGCAGCTCGAGCGGGCTCGGCGCCTCGCGAGAGCATCCGCACCATCCACCGCAGCAACCCCATGCGCGTACCGTAGCGGGCTCGTCGCTTCTACGCCGTGGGCTCAAGCGCTCCCCCTGCCTACCCGACCACTGTTTCCGGCGCCGGGGTTCCAGACGATCGAGTCGGCGACCGGGCGACGGGGCGATGGCGTGAAGTCGCCGCCGGTGGGGTAGGCCACGGGTATCAAGGCCGTCTGGTACCACGATTCGGGGATCCCCAGAATCGCAGCCATCGCGGGCTGGTCGAGCTGGTGCGCGGTGGTGAGCGCCGAAGCCAGGCCCCGGCTGCGCAGCGCCAGTTGGAAGCTCCACACCGCCGGGTAGATCGAGGCGAACATCCCCGACTCCATGGCGACGGGAACGTGCGACGGTCCGATGAGCGTGCCGTAGCGGGCCTGGGCCGCAGCGATGTCGTAGCAGGGGATGACGATCGTCGGTACATCGCCCATGTGCCGGGCGAGGTGGATGATCGAGCTTGAGATACGGGCCCCGGCGTCGTCGCCCGCAGCCTGCTTGGCCGCCAGCATCGTGGAGACGACGGGCTCGGTGAGGATGCGATACTGCTCGCCCACGACCCGCTTGAGCTCGGGATCGTCGATCACGATCCACTTCCACTCCTGGGCATTGGAGGCGTTCGGGGAATAGGCGGCGAGCCGGATGCACTCGACGATCAGCTCTCGGGGGACGGGCCGGGTGAGGTCGAGCCGCCGGCGTACCGCCTTGGTGGTGCTGAGGAGCCGGTCGGTCTGGGTGGTGTCGAACGGCTCCGGCGACGGCACCGGCGACGGAGGTCCGGCCATGGAGGTCGCAGGCGTCTCGGCCACGGGTGCTCAGCTTCTCGAACGGCGTGAAGGCCGGGTGATCGTCACAGCGCGATGTCGTGGGGCCGTACGGGCGTGCGAGGCAGCTCGCGACCGGTGGCGTTGCGGATGGCCGCCACGACCGCCGGCGTGGACGAGATGGTGGGTGACTCCCCCGCGCCCTTGGCCCCGAACGGCGCACCGGGCTCGGGAACCTCCACGAGCCTGGCCACGTTCACCGGCGGCATGTCGAGCGCGGTGGGTATCAGATAGTCGGTGAAGCTTGGATTGCGGACCTTCCCGGCGGTGAGGAGGATCTCTTCCATCACCGCCAGACCGATGCCCTGCGCCGTGCCGCCTTCCACCTGCCCCAACAGCTGCAAGGGATTCAGGACTTTGCCCACGTCCATCGACGTGGTGATCTCGACCACCCGCACCAGGCCCAGCTCGAGATCGACGTCGACGACGGCCCGGTGGGCAGCCACGGCGAACGAGACGTGGGCGTCGCCTTGGCCGAACTCGTCGAGCCGGAACGTGGGCGCGTGGTGATGCTCCTCGACGGCCGAAAAGGCAACACCGGGTGCGGCGTCGTCGACGCTGACGTTGACGACGGTTCCGCTCGCGCCCGCAGCGGCGTGCCGGGACACGATGCGGCGGTCGATGATGTCGAGATCGTCGACGGCCACTCCGAATGCAGCTCCCACATGGCTCAGGAGCTTCTGACGCACCGTTCGGCACGCCAGCTCGATGGCCCCGCCGCTCATCCAGGTCTGGCGTGAGGCCGACGTGGAGCCGGCCGATCCGATCAGGGTGTCGGCCGGGGCCAGGATGACATCATCGACACCGAGCACCGTGCGGGTGATCTGCTGCGCCAACGTCACGAAACCCTGGCCCACCTCGGCACAGGCCGATTTCACGGTGGCGACGCCGTCGAGCAGATGGCACGAGGCGGTCGAGAAGTCGTCGAACCCCTCCGAGAACATGAGGTTCTTCCAGCCCAGCGCGAACCCCACGCCGCGCTTGACCCCGGCGGCATCGGCAGTGCGGCCGGCCCCACCCGGGAGCGCCATCATCGGCGAGTCGACGGGTTCGGCCAGCACGGGCATGGGTGCCTCGGCACACGACCGGATGACCTCCTCGACGGGCAGCGCTCCGGTGACCACCTGGCCGGTGATGCAGCGGTCGCCCGTCTGCATGGCGTTGAGGAGTCGGAGCTCGATGGGGTCGATGCCGAGTGCCGTGGCCAGCTTGTCCATCTGGGCTTCGTGGCCGAAGCAGGTCTGCACCGCCCCGAAGCCCCGCATGGCTCCACAGGGCAGGTTGTTGGTACGCACGGCCAAGCCGAGCAGGTCGACGGCCGGAACCTTGTAGGGGCCGGTGGAAAAGCAGGTGGCGTTGGCAAGCACCGCCGACGAGGTGGACGCATAGGCCCCACCGTCGAACACGAAACGCCCTTCCACCTTGACGATGCGGCCATCGCGAGTGGCGTGGTGTCGATACCACATGCGGGCCGGATGCCGGTGGACGTGGCCGAAGAACGACTCCTCGCGGCTGTAGACCATCTTCACCGGGCGACCGGTTCCCAGCGCAAGCAGGCAGATGTGGATCTGGAGCGAGCAGTCTTCGCGAGCGCCGAACGCCCCACCGACACCGGCCAGATGCAGACGCACCTTGGCCTCGGGCAACCCGAGCGATGCCGCCACCTGAGTCTGATCGGCGTGTAGCCACTGGGTGGAGATCCACAGGTCGATTCCGCCGTCGTCGTCGGGGACGGCGAGGCCCGACTCGGTGCCCAGGGGCGCCTGGTCCTGCATCCCCACCTCGTACGTGCCCTCGACGACCACGTCGCCGGCGATGGAGGTGTCGCCCCGGCGGATGACCATGCGGCGAAAGAGGTTTCCGTCGGGGTGGATCGGCGCGGTGCCCTCGGCAATGGCGATCTCCGGGTCGACGACCGGGGTGAGAATCTCGTAGTCGACGACGATGGCCACGATGGCCCGGCGGGCCGTGTCGGGATGGTCGGCGGCCACCGCGGCAACCGGCTCACCATGGAACCGCACGACATCGTGTGCGAAGACCGGTTGGTCGGCGTGCTCGAGCCCGAACACCTTGCATCCCGGGACGTCGTCGTAGGTGATGACCGCTCGCACACCGGGGATCTTCCACGCGCCCGAGAGGTCGATGGAACGGATGCGGGCGCTGGGATGCGGTGAGCGCAACGTGGCCCCCCACAACATCCCCTCGGCCCACAGATCGGACGAGAACGCGAAGCGACCCTGCACCTTGGGCGTGCCATCGGGTCGGCGCACGCTCTCGCCGATGACGCCCTGACCGGTGGGCGCGACCACCGTCGGATCGGTGACGATCGAGAGCTCCGTTCCACTCGTGGTCGGCGCGGCCGTGCCCGCTCCGGTCATCAGGCTTCCCGCCCGACCTGGCGAGAGCGAACGGCCGTCCACACCGCTTCCATGATGCGGCCGTATCCCGTGCAACGACAGAGGTTCCCGGATATCGCCTCGCGCACCTCGAGGTCGGTGGGGAGGGGCACCCGGTCGAGCAGGTCGTGCACGGCCATGATCAGACCCGGGGTGCAGAAGCCGCACTGCACAGCCCCCTCGGCGAGGAACGCCTCCTGCACGTCGGACAAGACGGCATCGGAACCGTCGACGGCGCCGGCGATTCCCTCCACGGTCACGATGTCGCGATCGACCGCCGACGCTGCGAGCACCAGGCACGCGCACACCAGGCTGCCGTCGATGAGCACCGAGCACGAACCGCACTCGCCCTGTTCGCAGGCGTTCTTGGCCCCGGGGAGATCGAGCCGCTCCCGCAGTACCCACAGGAGGCTCTCGCCCAGCCACCCGTCGCTCACTTCGCGGTCGCGCCCGTTCACCCGCAGGGAATACGACGCGCTCACGTGACGACCACCTGGGGAGAGAGCGCTCGAAGCAGCGCTCGGCGGGCACAGACGCCGATGGCGTGGCGACGGTAGGCGGCACTCGAACGTTGGTCGTCGATCGGACGCGACGCGTCGGCCACCCGGCGACCGAACTCATCGGCGAGGGTCTCGGCGGTGCCATCGCTCGAAAGTCCGAGAAGGCCGAACGTGAGCCGATCGGCGATCCAGCCCTCGGCGTCACGAGCTCGGAGCGGGACGGGCCCCACCGATCCCAGGCCCACGGCCACCGTCTCGGCGTCGAGGTCGACTACCAGTGCCACCGACGCCACCGATATCACCATGGCGTTGCGGGTGCCCACCTTGAGGAACTCCTGCGGTCCCCGGCGGACGGGCAGCCGGGCTCCGACGATGATCTCGTGGGGCTCTCGGACCGTGCGTTTCACGCCCACGATGAACTCGTCCCACGGCATCTCGCGCTGCGCGCCGCCGGCCGCGCCGAGTACCACGGTGGCGTCGAGCGCCGCAAGTACGGGCAGGGTGTCGCCGGCCGGCGAGGCCGTCCCCAGGTTCCCTCCCATGGTGCCGGCGTTGCGGATCTGCGGACTGCCGACCGTGCGGGCGGCCTGGGCCAGCGCCGGAAACGTCGCCGCCAGCTCGCCGGTCTCCATCTCGGTGTAGGTGAGCCCCGCCCGCACCAGCACGCTCCGACCGTCGGCCGAGCGCTCCCAGCCCCGGAGCTCGGGCACCCGATCGAGCGCAACCACCGCGGTCGGTCGGCGATGGCCATAGTTCACCTCGACCATGAGATCGGTGCCCCCCATGAGCAGATGGGCATCGGGTTCAGCCGCCAAGGCGGCGAACGCCTCATCGAGGGTTCGGGGGACGGCGACGGTCACGGCAGAGGATGGTACTTCAACAAACTGTTGATCGAGGTGGGATGGTCGGGCTCCGTTGCTCCGGCGTCAGGCCCGGAGACTGCTCACCGGCTCCCAGTGCATCACCCAGGCGGGGGACGGCGGCGGATCGCCGGCGCGGTCGTCGTCCGGGCCCGCCGAGGCACCGAAGATCGTCTGGTAGGCCGGCAACGGCGACATGCCGGGAGTGCCCAGCCCGCGCCACGATTCGGCCACCGAATCGCCGCGTGCCGTGCTGGGGAACACCGCCAGGTGGTGTCCCGCCCCACGCCCCGCGGGGTCGCTCGTGGCCAGCCACCGGGGCGCGCCGTCCAGACCACCAGCCGTCGGACGAACGCCAGCGCCGGGGCCAGGGCCAGGGCCAGAGCCAGAGCTGGGGCCAGGGCCGGTGTCTGGGCCAGGGCCGGGGTCAGGGCCCGAAGCCGGGGCGAACCCCTGGCACCAGTTCACCGGATCGACGACCGACTCGGGGTGGCGCCAGTCGTTCTGCACCGTCGTGAGGGCGGCCACCGGCTCGCACGGCTGCCCCGGCTCGCGACCGTCGAGGCCACCGACGGCGAAGAGCATGATGGCGAAGCGGACCGAGGCGATGTCGCCGACCCGACCGGCCTCGCGGAGGGCCTGGGCCCGGGGGCCGATGTAGCCCCATGCCTCGGCCTCGCTGGCGAAGCGGCCTTCCCACAGCGCCAGGAACGGGGCGGCCCGATGCCCGGGGCCGACGGCCCGGAAGCGGTGGACCGCCGTGAACGACCCGTTCTCCAGCGCGTCGGGACCGTGCACGGTGTCGTACCACTCGTGGAACTCGTCCTCACGACCCTCCGGCGGGTCGGCCAGGGCCACGAACAACGTCGATGGGCACTGCGAATCGAAGCGCACGGGATTCCCTGCTGTCTGGCGCCTTCACCCGGCCAGCCGGCTCACTCCCGGTCGAGCGGGTTGTCGCGGAGGTGTTGGGTGAGATTGCCGACGAGATCGCCGAAGATCAAGCGGTGCTTGAACCGCCAGCGGCCGTCGACCTTCTCGAAGGTGTCGTGGTAGCGGCCGGCGATGACGATCTGCAACGGCAGCTCGGGCGTGGCCTGGTAGACGGTGAAGTACGAGCGGGTGGTCGCCACGTCGTCGCCGTCGTCGTGCTCGAGAATGGTGTTGGTGGTGACGTGCTTGGTGCGCAACGTGCCGTCGTCGTACACCTTGTCGTGCTTGGTCTTGAGCCGGTAGACCTCGTCGTAGCCGACGTGCGAGTCGCCGTTGTGCACTGCGTAGGTGGAGTGGCGGAACAGCTCGGCCACCCCGGCGAAGTCGGCCGCGTCCTGGAGCTCGCAATACCGGTGGAGCAGGTTGACGATCGCTCGTTCGTCGGAGGCCACGGGTCCGTCCTGTCGGGGGTCGAGAAGCCCGCGGGCTCGCCGGTCGTTGGCGACGGCGCGAGGCTAGCGTCGAGTGCTGGTGACCGACACAGGAGAGGGCAGCCGATGAGCGCGCCGCAGGCGAGCGAATCAGAAGGCACAGTGCTGTCAACGCCACGCAGTGGCGGTGGGGGCATGGGCACATCCCGAAGGGTGTGCCCATGAGCCAGAAGGTCGCCTTCGTCACGGGAGCCAGCCGCGGTATCGGCAAGGCCATCGCCGTGGAGCTCGCCGAGGCCGGTTACGACGTGGCCATCACAGCCCGCACCGTGCACGAGGGCGAGAGCCGCGAGCACAGCTCCACGCTCAAGCGCTCCGACACCACGCCGCTGCCCGGCTCGCTCGACTCGACCGCGGAGCTCATCGAGGCCACGGGACGGCGGTGTCTCACCGTGCCCGCCGACCTGCTCGACCATCCGTCGCTCGTGAGCGCGGCCCACCGGGTGCTGGCCGAGCTCGGCCGGGTCGACGTGCTGGTGAACAATGGGCGCTACATCGGGCCCGGTCACATGGACCTCATCCTCGACACGCCCGTCCGCATCCTGCGCGACCACCTCGAAGCCAACGCTCTGGCACCGATCGTGCTCGTGAAGTCCTTGGTGCCGCAGATGGTGGAGCGCGGCCATGGCACCGTCATCAACATCACCTCGGGGGCCGGCTACGGCGATCCGCCGGCGCCGGCCGGGCAGGGCGGGTGGGGTCTGGGGTACGGGTTCAGCAAGGGCGCGCTGCATCGAATCGCCGGGGTGCTCGCCGTTGAGCTGCGCGACCGGGGTATCAAGGCGTTCAACGTGCAGCCGGGATTCATCGCCACCGAGCGCATCGCCCAGGACATGGCGGCATTCGGTTTCGACGTGTCGAGCGGCGCCCCGCCCGCCGTGATCGCCAAGGTCTGCCGATGGCTGCTCGAATCGCCCGAGGCTGCGGCGCGCAACGGCGAGAACATCGAAGCTCAGGACGTGTGCTCGGTTCTGGGGCTGCTCCCTGGTTGGTCGCTCCCCGTTCCCCGTACGGCCTGATCTCGATCGACACCGAAAGGACGCGCGCCATGGCCGGTATCAAGCTCGACGACATGGAGAACCGTCCCGGCTTCATGCGCTCCAAGAAGCCCGAGATCGTGACGTTGCTCCCTGATCCACCCCGGGCCCGCCGGCACGTACCGATCATCTCCACCGACGATCATCTCGTGGAGCCGCCCGACATGTTCGAGGGACGGCTCCCGTCCCGCTTCACCGACCGGGCCCCCCGGGTCGTCGACATTCCGACGGCAGAAGGCTCGGGGACAGGCGCCAGCACGGTCACGACCGGCGGGCAGGCCTGGCTCTACGACGGCAAGCTCAACCCGCAGATCGGCCTGGCCGCCGTGGCCGGTCGGCCCATCGAGGAATGCTCCTACGAGCCGGTGCGTTTCGACGAGATGCGCCGGGGCTCGTGGGACGTGCACGCCCGTGTCGCCGACATGGACCTCGACGGCGTGTACGCCTCGGTCAACTTCCCTTCGGCCATGGCCGGATTCTGCGGGCACCGGCTGCAGCTCGGGGTGAGCGATCCCGACCTGGCCCTGGCCGTCACCCGGGCGGCCAACGACTGGCACCTCGAGTCGTGGGCGGGGGCGTATCCCGAGCGGCTCATCCCGTGCCAGATCCCGTGGCTCCTCGATCCCCTGGTTGCCGCGGCCGAGGTGCGCCGTAACGCCGCGCGGGGCTTCAAGGCCGTGTCGTTCAGCGAGAACCCCGAGCCGCTCGGTCTCCCGTCGATCCACACCGGGTACTGGGACCCCTTCCTCGCCGCGTGCGAGGAGACCGAGACGGTGGTGTGCCTGCACGTCGGCTCTTCGGGCTCCACCCCCACCACCTCGAGCGACGCTCCGGGCGACTGCATCGGCGTGCTGTTCTTCGGGTTCGCCATGTTCGCCACCGTCGACTGGCTGTACTCGAAGATCCCGGTGCGCTTCCCCAACATCAAGATCTGCCTGGCCGAGGGCGGGATCGGCTGGGTCGCCGGTCTCCTCGATCGCCTCGACCACATCGGCAAGTACCAAGCCATCTACGGCACGTGGGAAGGCATCGACCTCACGCCCCGCGAGGTCGTGGCGCGCAACTTCTGGTTCTGCTCGCTCGAGGACGGCTCGGCGTTCGACGTGCTCGACCACATCGGCGTCGACAACGTGACCGTGGAGACCGACTATCCCCATCTCGACGGCACCTGGCCCGACTCCCAGGAGATCCTGTGGCGCCAGATCGCCCATCTCCCCCCGGCCACGGTTCACAAGGTGGCGTGGCAGAACGCCTCGGAGCTGTTCCGCCATCCCGTACCCGCGTCGGTGATCGCCGATCCCGAGTCGTGGTGAGCGCGGTGAGCGTGTGACTGGTTCCACGGCCGACCTCGTCATCACGGGCGGCATCGTGGTCGACGGCACGGGCGCGCCAGCACGGCGAGCCGACGTGGCCGTGGCCGACGGGCGTGTCGTGGCGATCGGCGACGGGCTCACGGGGGTCACGGTGATCGACGCCCGAGGCCGACATGTCACTCCGGGATTCTTCGACATCCACACCCATTACGACGCCCAGGTGTTCTGGGATCCCGGTCTCACATCGTCGTGCTGGCACGGGGTCACGTCGGTCGTGGCCGGTAACTGTGGCTTTTCCATCGCCCCCACCCGGCCCGAGCACCGGTCGGTGATCGTGCGCACGCTCCAGGCCGTCGAAGACATGTCGGAGCGGATGCTCGACGCCGGAATCGACTGGAGCTTCGAGACTTTCGGCGAGTATCTCGCGCTCGTCGAGCGCCGGGGCACCATCCTCAACTTCGGCTGCTACATCGGCCACAGCCCCGTGCGGCTGTTCGTGATGGGCGACGCTGGCTACGAACGCGAGGCATCGCCCGAGGAGATCGCGGCCATGCGCGAGGTCGTGGCCGACGGGATGCGCGCCGGCGCGCTCGGGTTCGCATCGAGTTACTCGGCCAACCACCGCGGCGATCGAGGGTTACCCGTCCCACCGCGCAACGGCACCCGCGACGAGTTCGTGGCTCTGGCGTCGGTGCTCGGGGAGCTGGGCTACGGAGCCGTGGCCTACGCCCCGGGCCAGCCCGTGTCGTGGCGCGACAGTTACGAGATACAACCGGCGATCGGTCGCCCCCTCATGTGGACGCCCATGCTCACCACCTATCCCGAGACCGACCACCGGGCGATGATGGCGTACCACGCCGAGGGACGGGAGACCGGCGCCGACGTGCGGCCCCAGGTCACCTGTCTCCCATTGAAGATCCAGTTCAAGATGGACAACCCCTATTACTTTCGGACCGCCCCCATCTTCTTGGAGTTGCTGGGGTACGACCCGTCGGAGTTTCCCCGGTTCTACGCCGATCGGTCGTGGCGGGCCGAGGCGGTCCGGCAGGCCCCCCACGTGAAGCCCCCGGTCATCTGGGAGAGGTTTCTCGTGTCCGAGACCGTCACCAGTCCCGAGTTGATCGGACGCGACGTTGCCTCGATCGCCCGGGAGCGGCGCTGCACCGAGATCGACGTGCTCTGCGACCTGGCGCTCGCAGACCGATTGGAGACCCGTTTTCTCGTGACCCTGAGCAACTACGAGGACGGTCCGGTGGCCGAGCTCATGCGCCAGCCCGGCGCGGTGTTCGGCCAGTCCGATGCTGGTGCGCACGTGGCGCAGCTGTGCGACGCCAACATGCCCACCGAGCTGCTCGCCCATTGGGTGCGCGGGCGCAGCGTGTTCAGTATCGAGGAGGCCGTCCACAAGCTCACCGCCGAGCTGGCCGACGTGTATGGCATGGCCGACCGGGGCCGCCTCTTGGTGGGCGCAGCTGCCGACATCGTCGTGCTCGACATGGAGACCGTCGACCCCGGTCCGCTGCGCCGGGTGCGTGACCTGCCTGGTAACGAGGAGCGTCTCATCGCCGACCAGCCGACCGGAATCGACCATGTGCTCGTGAACGGGCTGGCCATCACGAGCCACGGCGAATCGCTGGTTGCGACCATGCCCGAACGACCCGGCCGCATCCTGCGGGCCCACGGCGGTACGTCGGCAGACGGGGCTCGGTCGTGAAGGCGGTCGTGTGCCACGGCCCGGGCGACGTTCGGGTCGAGAACATCGACGATCCCACGCCGCTCGCCGGTGAGGTGAAGATCCGCGTCGCGGCGGTGGGGGTGTGCCACACCGACCTCAACTTCACCACCGGCCAGGTACCCGTCCCCTACCCGATCGTGCTGGGGCACGAGGCGGCCGGGATCATCGTCGAGGTGGGGCCCGGGGTGAGCGCGCTGCACGTGGGCGACCATGTCGTGTGCTCGATCATCGGCCCGTGCGAGCACTGTTTCCAATGCCTGCGCGACGACCCGGCGCTGTGCGAGAACGCCCCGCTGTTCACGGGTCGGATGCTCGACGGCACCACGCGACTCTCCCAGGGCGGCTCGCCCATCCATACGCTGCACTACCAAGGCTCCTACGCCGAGTACGCCGTGGTGCCCGAGCGTTTCGTGACCGCGATACGAGCCGACGCTCCTCTCGATGTGATGTGCGGGCTGGCGTGTGGAGTGAGCACCGGGCTGGGTGCAGCCATCGTGCGGGCGCAGGTGAAGCCCGGCTCCAGCGTGGTGGTCATCGGCTCGGGCGGCGTGGGCCTGTCCACCATGATGGGCGCTCGGTTCTGCGGCGCCACCACCGTGATCGCCGTCGACCGCTTGGCCCGCAAGGTCGACAAGGCCCTCGAGCTCGGCTTCGCCACCCACGGTATCGATGCATCGGCGACCGACCCGGTCGCAGCCGTGCTCGAGCTCACCGCCGGACGGGGAGCCGATTACGGCTTCGACGCCGTCGGGGTCGACGGCACCTTCGAACAGGTGATCGCCGGAACCCGTCCCGGGGCCACCTGTGTCGTGATCGGACGGGCGCTCGGGCTGGTCGAGGTCACGGTGAACACGGCGATGCTGCTGCGGCAACGCATTCTCACGGGAACCTACGGCGGCTCGATCCACCCGCGGCGGCACATCCCCGAGTTTGTCGAGCTGTGCATGCAGGGCCGGCTGAACCTGGCCGGCATTCTCGACACCCGTTACACCATCGACCAGGCGCCCCAGGCGCTCGACGACCTCCACCACGGGCGCGTCACCCGCGGCGTGATCGTGTTCCCGTCGCCAGGCGACGAGTTGGGTGGCCCGCGATGAGCAGCTCGATCAGCTTCGACGAAATCGAGTCCCGCCAAGGGTTTCTGGCCACGGGGGCCAAGCCCGAGTCCATCGACTGGCTGCCCGAGCCGCTCCGGGCGCACCGCCACGTGCCCATCATCTCGGTCGACGACCATCTCGTGGAGCCGCCCCACATCTTCGAGGGCCGAGTATCTGCCCGATTCGTCGATCTGGCCCCGCGAGTGATGACCGAGGACGACGGGCGCTCCGAGTACTGGCTCTACGACGGCAAGAAGCACTACAAGGTGGGCCTCAACGCCGTCGTCGGCAAGCCGCTGCACCAACGCACCTTCGACCCCGCCCGCTTCGACGAGATGCGCCGGGGGGCCTGGGACATCCACGCCCGTATCGCCGACATGGATCTGAACGGCGTGTACGCGTCGGTGTGCTTTCCGTCGTCGCTCGCGGGGTTTGCTGGTCAGCGTTACCAGCTCGGCGTGAGCGATCGTGAGCTGGCTCGGGCCGTGGTGCGCGCGGCCAACGATTGGCATCTCGAGGAGTGGGCCGGCGCGTACCCCGGTCGCATGATTCCCTTGCAACTCCCGTGGTTGCTCGATCCTGTCGAAGCGGGGGAAGAGATCCGCCGCAACGCCGAACGGGGCTTCACTGCGGTCACGTTCCCCGAGCTCCCCGAGCGGCTGGGCCTGCCGTCGCTCCACACCGGGTACTGGGACCCGTTCGTGGCGGCCTGCGAGGAAACGGGAACCGTCATCTGCCTGCACGTCGGATCGTCGTCGTCGGCACCGGCCACATCCACCGGTGCACCGTCCGACACCATCGGCGTGCTCTTCTTCGGCTGGGCCATGTTCGCAGCCGTCGACTGGCTCTACTCCAAGATCCCGGTGCGCTTTCCCGACGTGAAGATCTGCATGTCCGAAGGTGGCATCGGCTGGGTCGCCGGCCTGCTCGACCGACTCGACCACGTGGGCCGCTACCAACGGATCTTCGGCACGTGGGAAGGCATCGAGATGACCCCCCGCGAGGTGATGCAGCGCAACTTCTGGTTCTGCACGATCGACGACCTCGCCGGCCTCGAACAGCGCCACCACATCGGTATCGACC
>JANLSK010000025.1:0-4705 GCA_031362415.1 Actinomycetes bacterium
GTGGTCTCCACCCACGAGATCCGCGAGGCCATCGAGGAACCGGTCGCCCAGATCGTCGAAGCGGTGAAGGTCACCCTCGACAAGACCCCGCCCGAGCTGGCAGCCGACATCATGGAGCAGGGGATCGTGCTCACCGGTGGCGGAGCGCTCCTCAAGGGCCTCGACGCCCGCCTGCACTCCGAGACCGGCATGCCGATCCTGGTTGCCGACAACCCGCTCACGTGCGTCGTGGTGGGCTCGGGCCACTGCCTGGAGGAGTTCGACTCCCTCAAGCAGGTGTTGATCTCGTCCAACTATCCGTGAGACCGGGCGGCGCGCTGCGAAGCGCCGACACCGCGACGCGCACCGGTCGCCGTCGGGCGGCGAGACCGGCGTCGTGATGTTGCCCCGGCTTCCCCATCGTCGGCGTTGGCTCATGGCCGCTCTCGTCGTCGCCTCGATGATCGTGATCACGATCGACCTGCGCGGCGGGGGCAGCACGGCCACGATGCGGTCGCGGGTGCAGGATGCCTTTTCACCCTTGCAGCGGGCCGCCGATCGGGTCTTCTCACCGGTGGGTGACTGGATCGACGGGGTGGCGCGCGCCGGCGAGCTCAAGGACGAGAACACCCGCCTGCGCGAAGCCCTGGCCCAGAGCCTGGTGGAACAGGCCCGGGTGTCGGAGATCGAGAAGGAGAACGCCGAGCTCCGAGCCCAGCTCGATCTCCCCGGCGTCGACGACACCATCGAACGCGTGGCCGCTGAGATCACCACCTTCGACGCGTCGCCCTTCGAGGACGGCGTGGTGTTGAACAAGGGCACCGACGACGGCATCCGCGAGGGGAACCCCGCGGTGAGCAGCGAGGGCCTGATCGGCCGGGTGGGCGCCGTCTCGAGAAGCACGGCCACCGTGTTGCTGTTGCACGATCCGCAATTCGGCGTGGGGGTCAAGCTGGGCGACAGCGACAAGGCGGGAGTGCTCGAAGGGACCGGCGATCCCGAGAAGTTGCGCCTCGTGGGCATCGGCTCGTTGGTCGACGTCCGTCTGGGCGAGGAGGTCTACACCTCGGGCACCGACGTGAGCCGCTTCCCGCCGGGGATCCTCGTGGGTACGGTGTCGGGGTTTCGGACCGCACCCGGGGCCACGACCCAGGACATCGACGTCCTGCCCATCCTCGAGGTCACCCGCCTCAAGTTCGTGCAGGTGCTGCTGTGGCCGCCCGATCCCGATCGGGTGCCGTCCGCCACGGTCGATCCCGCCAGTCCGGGGACCGAGTCCGGGGAATCCGGCGACGATCCGGCCTCGGGGAGCTCCGCCTCGGGGAGCTCGGTGACGGGGGGAACCTCAACCCCGCCAGCAGCGACCGCGTCGACGACCCGACCTGCGCCCGCCACGACGACAACGGTCGACCTCAGGCCGGCGAGTGGCACGGCCGTCGATCCTCCGCTCACACGCCCGGCCGGGGCCCAGGACGTGAATCCGGGCGATGCTCCCTGACGCCGCGCCCTCTCACCGGGCGCCTTTTCACCGGGTGCCGTCGCTCGTGGAGTCGTGCCGACAGGTGTGCACCCCGACATGAACTTCCGGCGCGTCGTCACACTGGTGACGCTGTCGATGGCGGCCGTGCTCGCCCAGACGGTGTTGTTCCCGAACCTGAAGGCCGGCGGGGTCATCCCCGACATCGTGCTGGTCTCTGTGCTCGTCGTCGCGCTCGACGGCGGTCCTGAGGCCGGCGCCGTGTACGGCTTCGGCAGCGGCCTGTTCATCGACATGTTCCTGCGCGAGCCGGCCGGGCTGTCGGCCCTCACCTACACCATCGTCGGCTTCGTCATGGGCCTGATCCGCGATCGCCTGATCCGGCATCCGTGGTGGCATTACCCGGCCATCGGCGCGCTGGGGTCGGTGGCCAGCGGAGCCCTGTTCATCACGCTCGGGGGCCTGGCCGGCCAGGAGCACCTCTGGGCGTTGCGTTCGCTGCGGATCGTGCTCGTGCGGGGGATCTACGACGGCGCGCTGGCCACGATGGTCCTCCCGCTGGGGTCGCGACTGCTCAAGAAGGTGCCTCGTGTGCCATCCTCGCGTCGGTGACTGAAGGAAACCGAACACGAATTGCCGTGGTCGGCCTCGTCGTGCTGGCACTGTTCGGCACGTTGCTGGCCCGACTGTGGTTCCTCACCGTGGCGGGGCACGAGACCTATGTCGCCCAGGCCCAGCAGAACGGCGTGCGGGTGGCGTTCACGCAACCCGAGCGCGGGATCATCTGGGATCGTGACGGCAAGCCTCTCGTGCGCAACGCCACGACGTTTCGGGCCACGGTCAGCCGCGGCATCACCGCCGAGGAACGCCATCAGGTGCTGGTGCGCCTGTCCGACGTGATCGGGGTCCCGAAGTCCGACCTCGAGCGGCGCATGAACTCGGCCGACAACTCGCCATTGCTCGCGGCCCCGGTGTGGGACGACGTGCCCGAGCCGGCCGTCACCTACATCGCCGAGCACGCCGAGGAGTTCCCAGGCGTGGAGGTGGCGCCCATCTCGACCCGGATCTACCCGTACGGCAGTGCCGCCGCGCACGTGCTGGGGTACGTGGGGTCGATGAACGACAAGGAGTTCGAGGCCCACGGCTCGGGCGATGAGCCCGACTACCAGCTCGGCGACGACATCGGCAAGGACGGCGTCGAGTCGTACTACGACGCCGAGTTGCGCGGCAGCCACGGCGTCGAGACCCTGCGCGTCGACGCCGCCGGCCGGGTGCTCGACACGCTCGGCAGCCAGCCCGCGGTTCCCGGCAACAACCTCGAGCTGACGATCGACCTCGACCTTCAACGGGCGGCGGAGCAGTACCTGGCCGACGGGCTTGCGCTGCAGCGCCTCCAGCCCGTGCTCGACCGGACCACCGACGTACCCCTGGGCCACAACTTCGTGGCTCCTGCCGGAGCCGTCGTGGTGATGGAGGTCGACACCGGTCGCATCGTGGCCATGGCGTCGAACCCCACCTACGAGCCCCAGGCGTTCATCGGGGGCATCCCGGCCGACGTGTACGACCAGCTCAACGACAAGGCCACCTACTTCCCGCTGCTCAACCGGGTGACCCAGGGCCAGTACGCCCCGGGCTCCACGTTCAAGCCGGTCACGGCCTTCGCCGCGTGGGAAGCCGGGGTGCTGGCGTATCCGTGGGAGGAGATCCTCGACGACACCGGGGAGCGGAAGTTCGGGCTCAAGGGCCAGCAGACCACGTACCGGAACTTCGAGAGCATCCCCGGCGGCTCGGTGCACCTGGCCAAGGCCCTGCAGATCTCGAACGACGTGTTCTTCTACGACATGGCCTGGCGCATCGTGCAGCTCCCCAAGGACCTGAACGACACGGTCGAGCTCGACGACATGGCCATCCAGCGAACGGCCCGGCGGCTGGGTTTCGACGAGCCCACGGGCATCGACCTGGCCGGCGAGCGCGGGGGCCGGGTGCCCGACCGCGAGTGGCTCGAGCAGGTCCACGAGAAGAACCCCGTCGCCTTCCCGTACAAGATCTGGCTGGGTGGCTACAGCATCACGCTGGCCGTCGGCCAGGGCGATCTCCTGTCCACGCCGTTGCAGCTGGCAACGGCCTACGCCGCGATCGGCAACGGGGGCTTCAAGGTCACGCCGCACGTCGTGCACCGCATCGTGAGCCCGCAGAACACCGTGGTGCGCGAGATCGCGCCGGCGCCCGTCGACATCGGCCTCGACCCCCAGATCCGCGACATCGTCATGAAGGGCCTGTCGGACGCGGTGATGACCGACGACGGCACGGGGTTCAACGCTTTCGAGGGCTTCGACTTCGGCCGCCTGCCCATCGCCGGCAAGACGGGCACGGCCGAGACGTGCACGGCCTGCGAGCCCCAGAACACGGCGGTGTTCAGCGCGCTGGTGCCCGCCAACGAGCCGAAGTACGTGGTGACCGTGTTCATCGAGAAGGGCGACACGGGCGGCAGCACGGCCGCCCCGATCGCTCGCGAGATCATCGAGTTCCTCTATTGCACCGGCGGTGCCGCGGCGATCAGGCAGCCCGATCCACTGGGGCTCGACCAGCAGGTGACCATCGGCTGCCCGCCCCTCGTGGCCGTTCCCGCCGCGGCCCCTCCGGGCTCCGACATTCCGGCCTTCGACGTGGTCGAGCCGGGTTCGCGCAACGCTGCGGTCGTCCCCGCCGACGGCGCCGGGGCCCTTGTTCCGGCGCTGCCGCCGCCCGCGTCGAACGCCCCGGGCACCGGAGCCGCCACCCTCGAGCCGGCCGCCAGCGGGCGTCGACGCTCGCGACCGCTTCGTTCGCGTCCGCTCGGATCGCTCGAAGGCCCGCCACGTCGTCAGTCTCGGGGTCAGTCCCTCGGCCAGTCGCGCGCCCAGCGTGTGGGAACCGATGTGACCGCCGCTCGGGGAGGCGGTCCGTGAGCGGCGTGGCCGTTCAGAGCCGACCCCGCATCCGGCTCCCGCAGCCCAAGAAGATCGGGCCCAACCAGAACCCGGTGGTGCACCTCGATCCGTTCCTGTTGCTGATCCCGCCGGTGATCGCGATCTTCGGCGTGATCATGGTGTACTCGTCGTCGAAGAGCCGTCTGGCCAGCCAGGGCGTCGATCCGCAGTTCTACCTGAAGCGCCAAGCGATCTTCCTCGTGGTGGGCGTGCTGTTGATGGTCGTCATGACGCTCGTCGACTACCGGGTGCTGCGCGACCGGCCGGCGCTGCTGTACGG